>JAJYVK010000036.1 GCA_021792075.1 Actinomycetes bacterium
CGAAGCGATTTGGTTCATATCTGCGACACCGTCCGCTCCGGTGTAGTCCACACAAACATCGATAGCGTGCGAACCCTCTTTTACCTGGTCTTTCGCCATTTCAATACAGGTTTCCCAGTCGGACGAAAGCATGGCCTCTCTAAATCTCTTCGAACCGTTGGCGTTTGTGCGCTCTCCGATGGCGAGGTATGCATTCTCTTGTTTGAGCGACACTGAGGAGTAAAGTGAGGCTATAGAAGGTTCGAAGTCAACGGGGTGCTTAGCCGGCTCCAAATCGGCGCATACTTCGACAACCTTACGAAGATGTTCTGGCGTCGTTCCGCAACATCCACCCACCACTCTCACACCTAGTTCAGTTATGAAACGCGAGTGATAGGACGCGAGCTCATCCGGCGTTAGGTCGTAGTGCATCTTTCCATCGACCACCGATGGCAGCCCTGCATTTGGAAGGCATGAAACCGGCGTTCTTGAGTGCGCAGTCAGATGCCGGAGGTGCTCGCTCATCTCAGCTGGTCCAGTCGCGCAGTTTATTCCTATCACATCGACTTTCATTGCGTCGAGAGAGGTGAGAGCTGCGCCAATCTCTGTTCCGGGCAGCATGCGGCCTGTCAGCTCTATTGTTACCTGGGTTTGAATCGGCACTTGTCTGCCGATCTTGGCCATAGCACGACGCGCGGCTATGATTGCGGCTTTGGCTGACAACAGATCGAAGACTGTCTCGATGAGGATCAGGTCAACGCCGCCATCGATCAGAGCTTCAGCCTGAATCTGATACGCGTCTCTGAGTTGGTTGAAAGTGATCTGGCCAAGCGAAGGAAACTTCGTTCCCGGTCCCACCGATCCGGCAACGAACTTCGGTTCGGAAGCGCTACCGTACGAACTCGCCACCTCCCTCGCCAGTCTGGCGGCTTTGAGATTGATATCATATGCTTTGTCGGCGATTCCGTACTCGGCCAATACGATGGGGAATGCACCAAATGTGTCTGTCTCAATTGCGTCGACGCCCACTTTCAAAAATGAATCGTGGAGAGCAGTGATGACATCCGGCCGACTCAGAACTAGAGCTTCATTGCAGCCCTCGAGTTCCGGTCCTCCAAAGTCGTCGGAGGATAACCCGAGCAATTGCAGATTCGTTCCTGTGGCTCCGTCGTAAATTAGGACCTTTTCAATTATTCGCGCCAAATAATCTTTCATTTGCCATATAAGGCTAGCCGCCGTATAGCCCCCTAAGTTTGCTTCTGGCGCAGTGTGCCGCGGTGGCCGGAAGCGCACCGCGCCAATTAGTCTTATCTTGCGTGAGGATCTATACCAAAAAAGGTGACGACGGAACGACTGGGCTGCTTTTTGGGGGAAGAGTCAGGAAAGACGCGCCACAGATAGAACTCAATGGCGCGATCGACGAAGCTCAGGCATTTCTGGGGCTTGCGCGTGCAGAATGCAGGCCGGGCAGCACTCTGGACGCGCTGTTGTTGGAGCTCGAATCCGACCTGTGGATACTGATGGCCGAGGTTGCCACGAAAGGACCGAATCGCTCGAAGCTAGTCGAGGGTAAGACCTTGGTGACTCGTGAAATGGTAGAAAATGTCGAGAAGAGAATCGATGAGACAACCGAGCAGTTCAACTTCCCGAAGGATTTTGTCGTTCCGGGACAAAACCGGATTTCCTCCTGTCTCGATGTTGCCCGGACGGTGATCAGGCGGGCCGAGAGACTCAGCGTGGAGTTCACCCTTGAGAATCCATTATCCCAGGTTGGGCCTTATCTAAACAGGCTCTCCGATCTGGTTTGGACATTGGCGCGATGGCAGGAAGAGGTTCACCTCACCGCCAAAGCGGCACACGCTCCGCAGAAACAATAACAGTTAAGCACCCTTAGCGCATCAGGAGAGAAATGAACAGGTTGCAGGTTAGCGTGCAGTCGGCGACGGGCAGTTACGACGCATTTGAGATCAACCTTGTCCGGGAAGGCATAGAGCCCATGGGCGGCAGCGTTCCAAGAGAGGAGCTAGCTCTGGGAGCCGGATTCAGCGGAAAATCCGGTCAAGTTCTTGTGGCGTTCCCGCCCGATTCAAACCAAGCCGCGCTATTCGTGGGCGTTGGAGACGGTGTAGACAGTGAGAGCTTCAGGTTGGCTGGAGCAGCGGCTGTTCGGGCTTTGTCAAAGGATGTAACGGTGGCTGCGCTTTTGGCGCGAGGAGTCGATGATCCCCAGCTTGTGGCGGCATTTGTCGAGGGAGCGATCTTGGGTTTCTACCGTTACGACGCACTTAGGGGAAGGGGTTTTGACAGATCCTGCCTGCATCAGCTTAATCATCTCCTCGTAATAGCCGATGACACGGCCCTACTTGACGCCTCAGTTGGCAGGGCTGCAATTGTTGCGAACGCGACATGTTTTGCACGCGATTTGATAAACGAGCCAGCTGCAACTATGACCCCGACCCGTTTTGCCGAGATTGCACAGGGAATAGCTGATGCTAGCGGAGTCAGCTGCCGCATCTGGGATAAGGCTCAAATTGAAAGGGAGGCTCTTGGAGGACTGCTGGCTGTGGCCAGGGGCTCGGTTCAGGAGCCGCGCATGGTAAAGATGTCGTACCGGCCTTTTGGCCATATAGGCAGCGCTGAGGTGGCCTTGGTGGGCAAGGGCATAACTTTCGATTCAGGTGGACTTTCACTCAAAAGCGGTGACGCAATGATGACGATGAAGACTGATATGAGTGGGGCGGCAGCTGTTTTGGCCACAATGTCGGTCTTGGCGGATCTTGGCGTGGGAGTAGCCGTCGATGGCTACATGGCGCTTACTGAAAATATGCCCAGCGGATCGGCTACAAAGCCTGGTGACGTCTTCGTGGCAAGGAATGGCAAAAGCGTAGAGGTATTGAATACCGATGCAGAAGGACGCTTGGTTCTCGCTGACGCATTATCTCTGGCAAGTGAGGACGGGGCGAGCGAGATCATAGATCTCGCAACTCTGACCGGTGCCTGTGTGGTTGCACTGGGGCGCGAGATAGCGGGTGTTATGGGAAATGATTCTGAACTGGTGCAAAGGCTGATCCGAGCTGGCGATTCGGCGGGCGAGCCTCTCTGGCAGCTGCCCCTTTTCGACCGTTACAAAAAACACATCGAGTCAGAGGTTGCAGACATGAAAAACATCGGTGCACCAGGCGCCGCGGGGACCATCTCGGCTGCTCTTCTCCTCAAGGAGTTTGTTGGCGAAACACCCTGGGCTCACCTGGACATCGCGGGCCCGTCAAGATCGGATTCGGATGAGCGTTATTTTCGCAAGGGTGCAACGGGATTCGGAGTTCGCACGCTCTGCTCGTATCTCGAGGGCAAGTCTCACTGAGTGCCGTTTGGCGGTCTTGGGCATCCAACTTTAGTATGAGCCCATGATTTCAGGGCAAGACCACAGCGGTTCGTTTTGAGGCCGAGAGGTCTGCGTGATGTGTCGTGGCCTTGCCCTGGCAATTATTTTGCAAATTTAGGGTTGGAGTCCCTTAGTGCTCACCTCCTCTTGCTCAGTATCGGTTGTATCCTCTGTGGATCTGTGGGGAGATGCCTGTTCGAGCCAGCTGAGAGTTTCATAGCAGACTGAAGGGTGAAATCTCCATGAGATAAGCTGCTTCTCGATCGCTGTTTTATCGTGTCCCAGTTTTAAAAGTGTCAGAGCTAACGAGCGGGCTCGAGTCCGGACGGCCGTCAGGGAGGTTTCGGGTGCCTCCTGAATCTCTTTGGCGTGGAGCTCCTGAATGTGCTCGGGAAGTCTGTTGATGTATCTTTGTGGTAAGGGCGGCAGTTTCAACCTGACAGAAACTGCTTTGGATGGCATGATTCTGGCCAGCTCGAAAACGAGCAGGCGATTTAGGGTCTTTTGGATCGATGAGTGTCTGTTTGTGGCTCCTCCAAGCCCCATCATGATGGACATCTCCTCAAGATCTACCGTGAAACCGTATGGTTCGCTTTCAAGCGATTCGGTAATCCGTCTAGCCAACAAGACGGTTGACGGTCCGAGAAATGGGAGCCAAAATTTTTCCACGTAGCTGGATCGAGGGTCATATCCTAGTGATTCGATATTGACGTCTCTCCAACTCAGAAAGCGGACTGGCGACTCGAATTCCCAGATTGCATGTTTTTTGGCTGACGCGGGCTTGGCTCCTTTGGACGAGCTTCTCGACTCATCATCTGCTCCGTCACCAGAGTGGCTACCACTAACTAACATAATCTATCCCCCTTTAGGTAGTTGGGCTCTTCCTCGGAGAAGCAGTGATTAGTGTGTCAAATTCTCTGGGATTTGTAAAGAGCGAATTGATCGCTGAATTTGAGATGTTACTGTCAGTCGTCAACACTTTGCTGACCAGTAGCATTGTGTAATGCAATTTAGTCAAAGAGTGGTAATCACTGAAATCGGTTCATGTGGAACTGAGAAGACCTAGGTCTTCTCCCGCGCCGTGACGAAGACGAAAGATCATTGGAGGTGGGATGGCCAATGGCAATTGCTCCGATCGGGATGAAGCGCTCCGGTATCTGAAAAGAGTTCTTGATCTCGCTCACATTCCTAAAAAGTCCGAAGAAGAGCGCGCCCAAGTTTTCATTGACGACAGAATCAAGTATCAGCATCGACGCAAATGCCGTGTCCACGAACCAATACGGGATCGGCCAGTCGTGTTCGCGGGTGAGATTGGAGTAACTCTTGTCGGCTTCGGAGTAACGCTCTAGGTAGGCTTGAGGGTTCGCAAGAGGAATGATGACGACTGGAGCATTCCAGAGATCCTTGTGTGACCTGGTTCTGTCCCTCCACTTTTGGGTGAGCGCAAGATCCCAAAACCGCTCCAACGAGTCGCTCTCGTTGAGCACGAGGAAGTCGAATCCTTGCGTGAATCCCGCCGAGGGTCCCCTCGTGGCAGAATCCAGGATTCTCTGCAGAGCTGTCTCCGGGATCGGGTCACGACTAAAATGGCGATACATCCTTCTTCTTGCCAAAAGCTCGTAGTACTCCATAATTAGAAACTATGCCGTCCGAGGATGTTCCGGTTTAAGGCTGGTTGAATTTACCGATGTGGCGGATCGATGCCGGGATTTTCAAAAATTTTGATGAACGTGGAATGTTGACTAATATGGTAGGGTTTTAACAAGGGAAATGTCACATACCGCTGGAGTGTAACCCATGACAAGTTTTAGAGAGATCTTACGCAGTACCAAGGCCGAGATTGAAGAGATCGACACCGTTGGTGCCGCGAGGCTAGGAAAAGGATGGCTGTTTCTCGACGTGAGAGAAGCTGATGAATACGAGCAGGGTACCATTGAGAATTCCATGTTTCTTCCAAGAGGAAACCTGGAGATTCAGGTGGAGGGCAGGATTCCTGACAAAACGCAGAACATTGTTGTCTTCTGTGCCGGTGGTGTCAGATCAGCTTTGGCGGCCAAGTCTCTTAAAGATCTCGGATACGAGAATGTCGTTTCGATGGCTGGCGGATTCAACAAGTGGAAGGATGACGGGCTGAAGTGGGTCACACCAAGGACGTTGACTCCGGAGCAAAGGAACCGTTATCAACGCCATCTGCTTCTGCCTGAGGTCGGTGAAGTCGGCCAGCAAAAGCTCTTGGACAAGAGCGTCCTGTTGCTCGGAGCGGGAGGCCTTGGTTCTCCTGCAGCTCTTTACCTTGCCGCAGCTGGAGTCGGCCATATTGGGATAATTGACATGGACGAGGTTGATGTTTCCAACTTGCAGCGTCAGGTCCTTCACAATGTGGATCGTATCGGCCAGCGGAAAGTGGACTCTGCGAAGAAGACTATTTCGCTGCTGAATCCGGATGTTGATGTAACGACTTACGATGTGAGGCTCGGTGCGGATAATGTCTTGGATATCATCGATGGGTACGACGTCATCGTCGATGGGATGGATAACTTCCCGACGCGCTATCTTGTCAACGACGCTGCTCTGTTGAAGAGAATTCCGGTCGTTCACGGTTCGATCTTCAGATTTGAGGGCCAAGTGACGGTATTCAACCCATATGTCGGCCCCTGCTACCGTTGTTTTGTTCCCGAACCGCCTCCTGCCGAACTAGCTCCTTCCTGCGCTGAGGCAGGTGTTCTTGGCGTCTTGCCGGGAATCATAGGATCAATTCAGGCAATGGAGGCAATCAAGCTTCTTCTCGACCTGGGCGACCCGTTGGTCGGAAGATTGCTTGCCTACGATGCGCTCGAGGAAACCTTCCGCACTTTCAAGATGCGAAGGGATCCAAACTGCCCGGCATGTGGTCCTGACGTTGACGAGATCGTCATAGCAGAGTACGACCATCTGTGCATGCCACATGCAAAGGTGCTTGCCACGGCATAAAGCCCCCGCTTTTGCGAGCATGATCGATCCGGTGCTTAGGGTCCAGCCCCAACTGGGAATCTGGACCCTTTTCGATTATTGTCTTTGATTATGTCCAGATCTAAGCATGAGACTGAGTCGGGAATCGAGATAGAGGCTAACTACGGGCCGGAGAGACTCCAGCACTGGGATCCCGTTGAAAAACTGGGATCTCCAGGAGAGGCCCCGTTCACTCGGGGTGTCTACAAGGACATGTATCGCACCCGGTTGTGGACTATGCGTCAGTATGCCGGCTTTGGGACGGCGGCGGCAACCAACGAGCGCTTCAAATTTTTGCTAAAAGCCGGCCAGACCGGATTGAGCTGCGCATTTGACCTGCCGACACAGATGGGTTTCGACTCCGATCATCCCAGGGCCGAGGGCGAGGTTGGAAAGGTCGGCGTCGCGATCGACTCAATCGAGGATATGAAGCTTCTGTTCAAGGACATACCATTGGACACGGTTACTACCTCGATGACCATCAACTCCACCGCCGCAATACTGCTACTTCTCTACCAACTCGTGGCCGAAGAGAACGGAGTGTCTCCGAGGCAGCTCAGAGGAACGATTCAGAACGATATTCTCAAGGAGTACGTAGCCCGTGGAACCTATATCTATCCGCCACGGCCGTCGATGAGATTGATCACGGACACTTTCAGCTACTGCCATGAGAATCTGCCCAACTGGAACACGATCTCGATCTCCGGTTATCACATTCGCGAGGCGGGATCGACTGCAGTTCAAGAGATCGCCTTTACAATCGCGAATGGCATTGCATATGTACAGGCCGCAATTGATGCAGGTCTTGATGTAGACGATTTTGCGCCACGGCTGTCGTTTTTTTGGAATGCGCATAACAACCTTTTTGAAGAGGTTGCCAAGTTCCGCGCTTCTAGGCGTATTTGGGCCAAGGTGATGTCGGAGCGCTTTGGTGCAAAAGACAAGCGTTCTCTGTTGCTGCGCTTTCACACTCAGACCGGAGGTTCGACGCTCACCGCCCAGCAGCCGGAGATCAATATCGTCAGGGTCGCTGTCCAGGCTCTTGCTGCTGTCTTAGGTGGCACTCAGTCATTGCATACCAACGGTTTTGACGAGGCGCTTGGTCTCCCTACGGCAAAGGCTGCCAAGATTGCGCTTCGGACCCAGCAGATAATTGGTCATGAGTCGGGCGTGGTTGACACGCCCGATCCGCTCGGCGGCTCGTATTTTGTTGAGACTCTTACCGATCAGATAGAGGAATTGGCGTGGAATTACCTGGCGAAGGTTGACGCGCTGGGTGGAGCGGTCAACGCGATAGAGACCGGCTACATGCAGGATGAAATTGAGCAGGCCGCCTATGAATACGCCAAGGCGGTCGACTCGAATTCGAAGATTATTGTTGGGGTGAACGAGTTCATCGATGATGCGCCTGAGTCTCCGGAGGTATTTCCAATAGATCCGGCGCTACAGGCCCATCAGGTGGCAAGCGTCAGGGCTGTCCGAGCCAGCAGAGACGGGATCGCGGTCAGCGATGCTTTGGCCGATCTTGAAAAAAAAGCACGTAACGGAGGCAATCTGCTTTACCCTATGAAGGAGGCTTTGAAAAGGCGAGCAACGCTTGGAGAGGTCTCGGATACCTTGCGCTCCGTCTTTGGCGCTTATCAACCGCGGGGTTAGAGCCAGTGAGATTTGTGATAATCGGAGGTGGCCCTGCTGGAGTCCAGGCTGCAACGCACGGCGCTCGGCTCGGCGCCGAGGTGACTCTCATAGAGAGGGACGTATTGGGTGGAGCCGCCAATCTCTGGGACTGTGTGCCGTCAAAGGCGATGATAGCCACCGGCGCGGTGGTGAAGATGCTGGAAAGGGCGGAGAGGATCGGACTTCCTTCGCACAGGCTTAAGCCGGATCTCGACGAACTTAGAAAGCGCGTGAGGTCGATTACCGACAAGCTTGCCAAATCCTACGACCAGCTTCTTGGTTCTCAGGGAGTGCGGGTTATTAAGGGCACGGGCAAGATAGTTGGGAAACATGAGGTATTGGCCACTTTTGTGGATGGCAGCGAAGAGGTGATTGTTGCCGACGCCATTCTTGTCGCGACAGGATCTCGACCGAGAGTTCCGGAGTGGGCTCCAGTGGATGGCGACCGGGTGCTTACTACCAGGCAAGCCTATCCCCCTCGGGAGATTCCAGAGCACCTCGTGGTGATCGGTTCCGGTGTAACCGGCGTCGAGTTCGTGCACATGTTCAGGTCCTTCGGTTCTAAGGTATCGCTCGTGGTCTCAAGACAGCAGGTCCTGCCTTCGAAGGATCCGGAGGTTGCGGCAGCCCTTGAAGCTGATTTCTTGGAATCCGGGGTTCATCTCTACAAAGGCGCGAGAGCAGCCGGGATTGAGAGAACCGCCAGTGGCGTCAAAGTGATTTTTGATGACCAACGGGTCATCGAAGGCTCTCACGCCCTAATGGCAATAGGGTCAGTGCCGAACTCGGAAAATCTGGGACTGGAGAATGCCGGCGTATTCGTTGACAGATGGGGTCAGGTTCCGATCGATCATCACTGTGTTTCCAACGTCTCCCATATCTATGCTGCCGGGGATCTTTCCGGGAAGCTGCAGCTTGCCTCTGTGGCCTCGATGCAGGGAAGAAAGGTTGCAGAACATGTGATGGGTCTGGATGGCCGCCAGCATCGCCACTTGGATTACGAGAAGGCTGCCTCGGCAATCTTTACTGAGCCGGAAATCGCTGACGTCGGACTTGCGGAAGCGGAAGCCTTCGCCCAGGGTCGTAAGATCAGGGTGACAAAGGTGCCTTTCGCTGCGAATCCGCGAGCTCTTATCGACGGGGATTCCAGAGGTTTTGTGAAGATTCTTTCTGACCCGGCAACCGGGGTTGTTCTCGGGGGGTCTATCGTAGGTGCTCATGCGGCGGAGTTGATTTCTGTAATTGCCGTGGCTGTCACCGCGAGGCTGAGGGTCACCGATATCGTCGAATCCGTTCTGGTCCATCCTGCCCTCGCCGAGGCGCTGGCTGAGGCGGCTGACTAGCGCGGGTTGCTCGCTCTTTTTTCGAGAAGATAACTCCGGATCTCTGTGTCAATAGCAGCGTCGATGATCGTCTGTGCCATGGCAACGGCTCCGTCTAGTATCGCCTGGTCGGCGATGGGTGTGATGCACGCCGCAGCAAACTCCGGTTGATGATTTACTGCGGGCAGCGA
>JAJYVK010000037.1:2500-9487 GCA_021792075.1 Actinomycetes bacterium
TTAGAAGACTCGATACATCCGTAAAGAGCTTTCTTCAGCTTGACAACAATGCTTCCATCAGGATTCAATGCCTTAGAATACGATGGATCCAGCTCGATAAATACCTCGACTATACTCGGATCCACCCTCATAAAGACATCCTTCTCCATCACTGCATTAAGGTATGCACCACCTACATCCATTGTGGCAACCTTTCTATGCTTATGGGCAGCGATCGCCATCAGCATATACGCAGATGAAATCGCAACAGTCGGAGAACTCGTTTCCCCTTCACTGTACACCGATCGATCCTGCATGTTTCCCCCAGCGACCAATCTCGCTTTGAGCAGATCGAACTCGCCAGTACTCAGATACTTTTCCTTCAGGAAGAGCGAACTGCGAATGATCGAACGTTTTTGACTCGCGGAGAGGGAACTCAACAGCACAGGTTTGGTTACTCGCTTGCGTAGGATAGTACCAATCTCCTTCCGCATTGCAGCCTTAGCCGCGGAGGGATATGTAGTCATCGCCTTCTTCACCGTGATATGCAAGCCAGTCTCGTAGACACGCGCTTGCCAAGGACCGGACTTCCAGTCGGACCTTCTGGGTCGAAGCACTCGACCGCTAGCATCAGCAGAATACGTAGGAGGTGATAGTACTTCGACAACGGGCTGAGGAGTAACTTCAGGAACCGCCGACATATCACCAGGTAGATCAACGTCACCATCTGCATGAATGCTGTCATCAGAAATGTCGGTATCGTAACCGGCATCCTCTCCATCAACTTCCCCTCCAGACGGTACATTCAGGTCTCCATTGCCGTCCTGGGAAGTGATCACATCTCCTGCCATCCGGGAGGGAGACTCTTCAACTCTAACTTCATCCGCTTCGACCGCGGTTTCACCTGCTGTCGTCGGGGACATGATCCCGAGGTTGTCGCATTCCATCGTCGATATCAATAGCTTGACGCGTAGGCGGATCAACGGGGTCGTAGTCAGCGGCACGAGTTGGTGAACGAAGAATTTCGTTTCGACCATAAGCCTTAAAAAGGTCAGCAAGGTCATCTGGGGCATCATCAGGTGGCTCCAGCACGCGCCCTCCAATCTTGAACTCGAGTTCCGTAGTTAGAGGCGCTGAATCTCGCGCAGATAGGTCGTTCATATGACGCACTGTCGCATCATCCATCGGGAGAGGAGTCCACGCATCCATCGTCCCGACCTTATGAGTATCAAGGTAGAAGAACTTTCATGTCCCATAAACATTCCCGGTAGAAACAAGAGCAAGAGCAGGGCGGGTACGCGGACGCATCGTGTTAGTCGATCGTTGATGCACCTCTACTCTCTCCAAGAAGGTACACACCAAGTCAGTCTTCGCATCGATAGCTCGGCCCGAATAATACTCTCTCGGGCACACCACACCTTCCAGAGTCGATGTAGGAAGCATGTTGATACGAGATACCACAAAGTAGATCAACCAAACAATCAACATTCGCGGCAATAAGATCTTCACAAAAGCAAGTGCCGCGACGATGCCTCTCGCCATCCTCTTGGCGTACTGGATGCCCACCTCGATGGCGGGGACATGAGTGTCTAGTCCCGCCTGATCAACTTGAACAACATCCATCTCCAGCTGTGGAGCCAAGGAACTAATGGCAGACTCGCCATCGCAAAGGATTCTATTGATATGAAATCCTTGCTTGATACACTTGCCCTTCTGTCTCCACAATGCATCCTTCAGCTTAACAATGGATTTCGAGCTGACGAAATTGGCCATGAGATACTTCATGGGTGACGCCATCGATACGAGGAACGCAATCTTCTTCACAAACATAATGTCTACATGGAGAGAGATATCGGCGTCAACGAGTACACCTTCAGCATCCTGCCTCGATAGATCGATCGCTCGTCGCGGGACGCGGGTCCTCTGACCTCGTTCACGAGCCAGCTCAGGGCCGTAAAAGTCGAGACAGTTCAGGAGATCCACCGCGGTAACAGGACAGTTGCGGATTTTTCCATGGCGAACGAGCTTCACGAGTGCCCTGATCGACGGGTACGCGTAGGTCGCCATCAATCGCTTTGCAGCTTCAATCCCCTTGAGCTCACGCTGGGTATACAGCTTCTTCTTGGTCGCCATCGTCTCAATCGCAGGAATGGAAACGAAGTGACCCTGCAAGTTGAATGCCGCGAGGTCGTCCATGCGCGTTGTGTAGACCAACTTGTCCCGGCGACGCCCGAAGTACCACGTCCATCCTCCGATACTGATTTTGTAATCGTCGTGGTAATGGTCGTAGCGCTTAATCGCTCCGTCTTGTACAGCACGACCGGAAGAAATAACATTTCCGACAGCTCCAGGATGGTACCAAGCAATGCCGAATGGACCGAAGTCGCCAACTCGATCGAGGACCCGCTCTCCGCCGATACCTTCAACGATTACGGCATGGGGCGCTTTACGCAAGTTAGTCAACAGCTCTCGATCGCGCACGATGTGCACTGGGGAAGTTTTAATTCCTTCCGCTCCCTTCCTCTACCGCTGGCTCTTCCGCTATAGTGTGTGCTACTACGGCGCTACTAACATCACTTTTGTACTGCTCCTAACACGTAAGTAGCCGTTGCAATGCAGATACAAGAGAGCCGTTGGCCGTTAGCTCCCTGGCATCTGGCATTACACCACAACTAGTCGCCTACACCGGGCCACCGGGCCCCATTGACTACCATGGAGGACGAGGATATCCACGAACCAATCAGACAGCCGGAGCATCCAACATGACCGCTGAGGCCGACACCAGACGACCGGAGCTTTTGGAGCCGCCGACGGAAAGGCTTGAACCAGGAGATACTCTTGAAGCCGCCAACGTTGCTGCTGGAACTGGAGCCGCCGCCGATACTGCTGGCGCCGCCGACCGGAGAGCTGGAGCCTCAAACTGGAGAGCTGGAGAGCAGCCGGAAGGAGAGATGGAGCGCTGACCGGAGAGCTGGAGTCGGCCGCCGACCAGACTACCCCTGGAGTCGCTGACAGGGGAGCTGCAGCGGCTGACCCGACAGCTAAAGCTGGCCTCCGACCGGACCGCTGGAGCCACTGACCGGAGAGCTGGAGCCGCCAACCGGAGAACTGGATCCGCCAACCGGGGAGCTGGAGCTGCTGACAGGGGAGCTGGAGCCGGCCGCCCACCGGAGAGCTGGCCGCCCACCGGAGAGCTGGCCGCCCACCGGAGAGCTGGCCGGAGACACTGATCGGAGATCTGGATCCGCCAACCGGGGAGCCGGAGCTGCTGACAGGGGAGCTGGAGACGCTGACCGGACAGCCATAGCCGGTCGCCGAACGGGCCGCCGGAACCACTCTCTTAATGGACTAAGCTTATTCCTCCGCTTCCTTCGGCTTTCGAACAGTGTAAACGGTGAAATATCATTAAAATTTCACTTTTTAGCAAATGTATGAACGATTTCAACGGGCACCGTAACTAGCGGACAAAACCGAGAAAAGCACCCAGCGGAAGATCTGGCGGAAGCGGAAGCGAGCGGAAGAAAAAAACCTTTCCGTGCACTGAGGACATATCGTCATGACCCACTTCATATCTCGCGAAGCCCGCCACCGGATCCGTAGAAACAGACATCGTATAGGCTGATTGCAACGTTCTCGACACAACCAACGGCGTGGTTGCACGCTCCTCCTTCGCCGCGGCTTTCTTCGGACAGTCCTTGACCAGATGCCCGGGCTCATGACAGAAGAAGCATTTTCTCAGTTTAACGGAAGTCGCAGCTGAGCCAGTTTCCTTGACATCATCAGACGCTAGCGAAGGCACAGAACCCGTTGGAGCCTTTGTCGATGCAGGATCTCCTCTTCCACCACCCCTGCCACGGCCACCGCCTCCTGCAGAACCACGGCCACCTCCCCCTCTGCCTGATCACAGAGTTACAGCGAGGCTTACAGCCGAAGTAGCATCGGTAGTCGAGCTGAGGTCCCCGTGGTGCGGGGGTCGACGTAGAGTTCGAGAGCCATTTCATACGCTTCCTTAACAGTCTTTGGAGCGTCACGTTGATGGTTCATGATGCTCACGAGCAACGGAGAATAGCGCTAGGTCAGACGCTTCAGGAAAGTCAGCGCTAAGGTCTCCTCGCTAAGCTCGGGTAAACCGACAGTTGCACCCGGGCTTTGAAGTCTTTGAAGTACGGAACGAGCGCCCGCGCGTCTTGTTTGCAGGCGGAATACGCAGATAATGCACGCTCCTGGGCGTCAGCGGGTAGCTTTGTCGGCTCGGTAGAAAGACGTCTAAGCATTAGCTTCAACAAGCGGAGTGGAGATCTCGATCGATTAACAGATTCCCACTTGAGGTCGCCCATAAGGAACTCCTTGACCTTGTCCTCGCACATCCCGATCATCCAGGAGAACGCCTTTAATCGCTGGCGGTCCCACTCAGCCATGGTTTTGCTCAGTTCCGCCTGAGACTTCCTCTCGAGCGTGTCTGCAAGGGTTGCTCTCCTCGCCCTGACGGTAGCCTCCTGAGCCGCAATATCTCCCTCAGCTTTACCCTCATCACCTCCCTCAGCGTCCTCATCATCGCTGCGAAAATGATCGTCGGAATAGGATGCAGCGAGCTCCACGAAAAATCTCCGTGGCTTGACCGAAGGGACGGGATATTTGCGACTCTCGACAAAATCGCAACCTTCCCCATACTCAGCAACGAGATGCGGCCCCCAGTGCTCCAGGCAGTGGTTAAGAATGGACTTCAGGGGCCCCTTATCGTAAATGCGAAGCCTTGGCTGTGACGAAGCGTCTCCAGGTCGTGGAACGACCGCTGGAGCCTTCTTCGGCTCCTCCGATGCCTTGGAGGAGCTCTTACTCTTGCCCATGTCACGCAAGAGGACTTCTGTTCGGTAATGTCGTGATTCAAAAAAAATCCTACACCGAACTGCTTACAATCGCTCTGGTACAGAGCTAGAGTGGCGGTGAGGAGTCGGGGTTGCACGAATTGTCACCGGACGGACGGGCAAACGAACAGGCAAATTACCGAACAGAAGTGAGGGAGTTCAGAGGTGAGAGGCCTCACTCACTCACGCTCACACAACAAGGAGTGACGCACTTCCTTGAAGCTGCGTATAGGCTATCCTATCACACCACCTAGGCTAGCGACGTCGCCTACTGTGTACGCTACTGAGCACCTTGCTAGGTCTCTCTCCACAGCGTCAGTAGCACAGCATAGACAGAGTGTAACGGCCGCGACGAGCTAGCTGAGGCTCGAGGAGCAGAAGCAGGAGCTTGACCAGCAGCAGCCTCATCCGCGGCTCCGCCTTCGATAGCTCCATCCGCGGCAGCTCCAGCGGCAGCTCCATCCTCGACAGTAGCGCGCGTGCTGCTTTAGCTGCTGTGTTCGTGTGTTGCTGGCTCCTATCTATCTATGTGTGGCTATCGTAGTACCATTCTGTGGTTTGTTACTGATGCGTTTCCTTGTTTAGGTTTGCTAGCTTAGTTGTAGTTGCTTTAATTAAGATCGGCTGTTGTGGTGGTTGTTTGGGTATTCTAACTGCTCCTACCATCGCTAGTTCCCTACTATACAAGGCTAGGATTATACAACTCAAGTGCGACAGAGCTTTGAAAATGCTGAGACTCGTTGAAAGTGTATCTATCCTCCAAGTACGAGCTTCCTGCTAAGAAGGAGATTGAGGAGGGAATCGAGTTATCGTATGAAGAGATCTTGATGGAACTCATCGATCAGCTTCCAGAGCTTCAACCGAAGGTGCTCAATGAGGAAGGCCTAACTGAGGAAGACTTAGCTATCATCGCACAAGCGCAGACTAGTGAGGAAGATTCTTCTCAGAAGAAGAAAAGCAAGTCTAAGCCATCGGACAGTCTAAAGGAGAAGCTTGCGGCTGCCAACAAACTCTTCAATTCTAGGGTTCCCACTATGAATGCAATTGCTGCTAAGGCCAGAGAAAAACTCATGGAGAAGTATTTGGATCTGCGAAGCTGGGCTCTTTATTCTGGGATAGTGGATGCCTTACTCTTGTCGTAGTATGCAAGTGGAAGCACACCCCGATTTTCGCTCGTTGGATCGTTCTGATGCGAGCTCGCCGTACGAATTAAAAAAGATCGTAAAAGACCTGTTCACGGATCGCATGCCTTTTGCCTCTACTGTTGCAGTAAAGAATGAAGAAATGAAGCTTTACGCGCTCAGAATGAATGGGAGAGACTACTATTGCTATCTCAGAAACTTTCGAGAGAGAGTAAGAATTGTGCGTCAGCTAGGAGGCGAATTGGACGAGAACATCTTAATTCATTACTTTACGGAAGGATTAAGTGACGAGGTGTTCAAATTCCTAAAAGACGATTATCTACGACCTGCGAGGCAGACGGAAATTGAAGATGGGAGCATGACGTTTGAAGAGTACTCAGGTCAGGTGGAAGATTTCTTCGCGCAGTGGTCTCAGCGTCAACATCGTGCTACTGGAGATTCGGTGAAGGTATTCGCTGCTGACACCATTACCAAAGGCAAGAAAGGCAAATCTGAGTCAAAGGATGCGCTTGAAGACGCTCCTACTACCGCCGGCACCAGTTGTGCTGGCTCTGATGGGAAACCCGTGTGTTACTACTGCGGCGGTCGTCATACGAGATGCTGGAACAAGGAGGCGATGAAGAAAAAGCTCGAAGAAGATATCAAAGCTGGCGAAGAGCATAAGTCGAAGACTGAAGCCAAGAGGAAGAAGAAAGAGTCCGAAACCAAAAGTGTATCTTACTTCGACCGCCGAGACGATGTGTACGTGCCTCGGCTTTCAGACCTCGATGATGAGTTGATTGATTTCTTCCGCTATCAACTGGATCCGGCTGATTCCTTTTACCAGTATGCTCGTCCGGGCTGTCTCTATACCTCCTAGTGGTTTGACGGTCGCGTGGTTACTGCGTAGTGAATGCTAGTACCCCTAGACTCGGTCAATTAAGACAGTGAGCTTGCTAGGCCATGCATGCATCGCTCCCAGTAGGGTCACGTGCTGCTGGGACCCGCGTCTCCTGTCCACA
>JAJYVK010000038.1 GCA_021792075.1 Actinomycetes bacterium
AAAGGTAAATGCCTCGACTCGGATACCTCCGACTACGGCAGTATGTAGAAATCGAATCATCGCACGGGCGTAGGGCTCCATCGAGCCGGAGATGTCACAAAGAAGTACGATCCTTCTGGGTCGCGTGCCATTGACCCGATGTCTCACACGCACCGGTTCACCCTGGTGAGCTATCGCCTCTTTCACGCTCCTTTTTATATCAATCGCGCCTTTGCGGGCGTTGGACGCGACCTTTCTTGTGGTTTGCCGGCGCGGCACCACCAGTGCGATTCGATCCATCGCCCTCGCAGCCTCCTCCAACTCCGCTTGAGTACACTTTGCGAAATCTTTGTTGAAAAGCACCTCACTCTCCGAAAACGTCAAGCGCAATGTGATGTCGGGCTGAAATGGCTCGACCTTTTCGCTATAGTCGGACTCTGCCTCCGCGTCAACCTCTACTGCGACATTGAGCTCCTCAGCGGCCGCCTGTACCACTTCTAGGCCGGCGGAAAGCCACCACGCGGAGAAGCACGCGTCCAAAGCAGGAAAATCCTCTGGGCGGGATACCAGAGTCGCCCTTGCACAACGATAAAAGTTTTCCTTGGACTCGATGCCCAGGACAGACAGGGACCGGGCAAACCAGGTCACGCGATCCGTCGGGACCTTGATCCCTGCTCCGCGCAGCAGCCTGGCAAACCCCACTGCCGATCTCGTAAAATCATCCATTACGGTCCACCTTTACCGCGCTCTCTGGACGGCCGAACGCACCAATTCGCTCAACGAACTTGCTCGCACCCTGTCGGAATCCTCTTTGTATTTGAGAACGCTGCCCAACGTCTCTTCAACCAGCCGCTCATCGAGCTCTTTGGCCCCGAGTATCGCCAGCGACTCAGCCCAATCGATTGTCTCCGCCACCCCCGGTGGCTTGAAGAGGCCCATGGTACGCAGCCTCTCGACCAGGGCAGCAACTTGACGGGCAAGGATGATGCCAACCTGGGGAGCCCTCAGATTGACTATCTCCACTTCCCGCTCGAAGGTGGGATGCTCCACCCAGCAGTAAAGGCACCGCCTCTTCAGGGCATCGTGAACGTCCCGAGTGCGATTCGACGTTATGACGACAATCGGAGGAATCTTCGCGCTGATCTGACCGATCTCAGGTATCGTAACCGAATACTCGGAGAGAACTTCGAGAAGAAAGGCCTCGAACTCATCATCAGCTCTGTCCAGCTCGTCGATCAAGAGCACCGGTGGCTTTCCTCCCATCGAGGAAAGAGCGGCAAGAATAGGGCGCTTGAGAAGAAACCTCTCTCCGTAGAGTTCGCTCTCCAACTCTTCGATGTTGATTTTGGGATGAACGCCGTCAGCCGAGCCGGACTCTACAGCCCGCAAGTGGAGCAGTTGCTTCGAGTAGTCCCACTCGTACAGGGCTTGAGAGACGTCAATTCCTTCATAGCACTGCAAACGAATAAGCTCGGTACCGAGCCACCTCGACAGCGCTTTGGCTACCTCGGTCTTGCCGACTCCCGCCTCACCTTCAAGAAAAAGAGGCCTTGCAAGTGCCAATGAGAGAAAGATCGTGGTAGACAAGGTCTCGTCCGCGAGATACTCGTGCTCAGCCAGCTTCGACTGGAGCTCGACGGGAGAGGCGATGCCAAAAGGCTCGTAGTTAACATTCGAAAAGGACAAACTCAGACTCCAAATTATTGGTGCGCTGGACATTAAACAGCCTAGAGTCTGCGGCCACCTATTTGAGGCGCTATTAAACCGCCTCGGTCAGCGCCCTTTTCACAAGCACCTCGGCAAGATGTCTCCGGTACTGCGAAGAAGCATTCAGGTCCGCCGGAGGGTCCATACCCTCGCTCGCCTTTAAGCTGGCAGCCTCTATCGAGGCGCCATCGGCCAGCGCCTCTTCCACAGCTCTCGCGCGCATAGGAGTCGGCCCCATGTTGACAAGCGAAACTCTGGTCCCGCCATCATTCACTGCCGCGACACCGACAATCGCCCAATCTTGAGCCCGCCTGTTGAACTTCTGAAATGACCAGCCACCGCTGAACTTGGGTACCCTGATCTCGGTGAGCAGCTCGTCAGGAGAGAGAACAGTCTCGAGAAAACCAACGAAGAACTCTGTGGCAGGAACTATTCGCTCCCCCTTCGGACCCACGATGACGAATTTCGCATCCAAAGCAAGCACCGCTGCGGGCAGATCGCTCGCTCCGTCTCCGTGAGATATCGAACCGCCGATCGTACCACGGTGGCGAACCTGCGGATCGCCAACCTGGGACGCCACGTATGGGAGGAGTGGGATCTCGGATTTCAGAACCCGAGACCATGAAATGTCGTGATGACGCGTCATCGAGCCAATGGCGACGTAGTCGCCCTTATCCTCTATGTAAGAGAGTTCTGCCAGGGACCCGATGTCGACAAGCATGCTAGGGCTCGCCAGGCGAAGTTTCATCAGCGGAAGGAGCGAGTGCCCACCGGCCAGCAACTTCGCGTCCTCCACGGACGAGAGGATCGAGACTGCGTCCGCCACGGAGCGTGCCTTTGCATAGTCAAATGAAGCTGGGAACATTTGTACTCCTTACTCGACTTTTCGTCCGCTGCCTTGCGACGACATTATTGCAGTCCAAACCTTTTGCGGAGATGCTGGCATGTCGATGTGATCAATTCCGAATACTGACAAAGCATCAACCACCGCATTTATAACGGCGGGTGGAGACGCTATGCAGCCAGCCTCTCCCACGCCTTTTACTCCAAGTGGATTCGTCGGAGAGGGTGTGACGGTGCTTGCAAGCTCAAAGCTCGGGAACTCCGCAGCGGATGGCAGCAGATACTCCAGGAATGTTGTGTCAAGCAGATTGCCGAACTCGTCATAGATGGCCTCTTCGTAAAGGGCTTGGGCGACGCCCTGAGCAATGCCTCCTTCGATCTGCCCCTCTACGATCATGGGGTTGATCTGGTTTCCCACGTCGTCAACGGAGACGTAACGAAGCAGCTCCGTCGCGCCGGTCTCCTCGTCGACTTCAACAACGGCAACATGAGTCCCGAACGGGAAGGTGAAATTGGGAGGGTCCCAGCTAACCGTAGCCTCAAGGTTGGGCTCTATGCCTTCGGGAAGGTCATGCGCCGTAAAGGCCTCGAAAGCAACGGATGAGAGGGCAAAAGCCTTCCCCGGCGAACCAGCCACCGAGAAGCTGCCATCTTTGTACTGAAGGTCCTCAACCGATACCTCGAGACGATGCGCCGCTATCAGCTTTGCCTTATCTAGAACCCTTTCGGTAGCCAGATAAATCGCCGATCCGCCAACAGCCAGCGAACGCGAACCATAGGTATCGAGGCCATAAGGGGCGATAGCCGTGTCGGAATGGAGCACTTCTATGTCGTCCGGACTGATTCCAAGGCGATCCGCAACAATCATCGACCATGACGTCTCATGGCCCTGGCCATGCGGAGAGGTGCCCGTCACGACCTGCACCTTAGAGGTCGGTAGAATTCGCACAGTTGCAGACTCCCAACCTCCAGCGGAGTACCTGAGCGAACCAAGCACCTTCGAGGGGGCGAGCCCGCACATCTCCACGTAGCTCGAGATACCGACGCCCAGGTGCTTCCTGGAATTCCCGGAGCGTCGCCGCTCCTGCTCTTTGCGTAGCTCCTCATAGCCCACCTTCTCTAGCGCCATCTCCAACGTGGGCAGATAGTTCCCAGAGTCGAAGATCAAACCTGGCGCAGACGAATAGGGAAACTTCTCCGGTGCGATGAAGTTACGTCGGCGAATTTCAGCAGGATCAACCCCCACCTTCTTCGCCAGGGCATCCATGCTCCTTTCAATGGCATATGTCGCTTCCGGCCGACCGGCGCCTCTGTAAGCATCTGTTGGCGTCTTGTTCGTAAATACCCCGGTACAGCTAAACGAGTAAGCCGGAACATCGTAGAGGCCGTGGTAAAGAAATCCTCCCAAAAGTGGAACCCCTGGGGTCAGCAGCTGCAAATATCCACCCATATCAGCAATGATGTTGACTCTGACTGCGGTTATTTTTCCTTGTTCATCGGCAGCTAGCTCAATGTCTTGGAGCTGTCCTCTGCCATGAATGGTTGCGAGTGAGTTCTCGCTTCGTTCTTCCGTCCAGCGAATTGGCTGCCCGAGCTTGCGGGCCAAGGTCAAGGCTAGAACCTCCTCGGCATAGACGTTCAGCTTCGAGCCAAAAGCGCCTCCAACTGCTGGGGCTATCACGCGTAGCTTTGCCTCAGAGATTCCGACCGTCATGCTCAGCATAATTTTGAGGATGTGAGGAATTTGGGTGGAGCTGAACAGGGTATACTCCCCTCCGTAAGGGTGGGGAATCGCAATCACCCCCCTTGGCTCCAAAGCAGATGGTATCAGCCTTTGCTGGACATAGCGGTTCTTTACCACGTGGGCTGCCGAAGCGAACGCCTCATGTACCTTGTCGTTGTCAGGCTCAACCTTCCACACAAAAGACTTGTTGGTGCCTAAAGACGGATGGACGAGAATCCTGTCCGAGGCTGCATCCTCCAGATCGACAACAGCAGGCAGGGCCTCGTAGTTGACATCGATCGCGGCTAACGCGTCGACTGCGGAAACCTTATTGGACGCCAGCACCACAGCTACAGCGTCACCGACGTAGTGGACTATATCGGTTGCAAGGGGATAGTGGGGGGGGTTCTTCATATCTTGAGTCACGGGCCAGGCGCAAGGCATCGGCGCAGCCCATTCGCCTTGCAGATCCCTTCCAGACATCACATCTATCACACCAGGCATCTTCTTGGCCTCTGAGACATCGACTGAAACTATCTTCGCGTGAGCCAGCGGCGAGCGTAGCAGAGCCATGTATAGCGCGCCCTGTTCCCAGATGTCATCGACGTACTTGGCCTCTCCCGTGAGTAGTGCAGGGTCCTCACGCCGAAGCAGGTGCTTGCCAATCACGCGCTCGGATGAACCGGTTTCGACAACTGTCATTTCACCGCTCCCTCCATTGCCTCTGCAGCCGCCAGAACTGACTTGACAATGTTGTGGTACCCGGTGCATCGGCAAAGGTTGCCTTCAAGCCCTTCTCGTACCTCTGCCTCTGTGGGCATCGGATTCTCTTTCAGGAACGAGGCAGTCGCCATGATCATCCCAGGCGTGCAGTATCCACATTGTAGGCCGTGGTTCTCATGGAATGCCTTCTGTATCGGGTGCAGAGCGGAATCGCTTGCCATGCCTTCTATGGTGGTGAGCTCCATGCCATCCGCCTGGACTGCAAGAACGGTGCAGGACTTCACGGACTCCCCATTTAGGAGGATCGTGCAGGCACCGCATGATGATGTATCACAGCCGACGTTAGTACCTGTCAGTCCAAGCACATCTCTTACGTAATGAACAAGCAGTGTGCGAGGTTCAACATCCTTCGTGAAGGATTTGCCGTTTACCACTGTCGTAATTTGCATGAAGCCCCCATACCTCAAAGGTCAAACCCAGCATATCTTCAAGTCAACGACTCCAGCTTTCAGCTGACAGTTTGTCCACTCCAATGTGAGCAATGACTGCGACAGACCGGCAAAATTACAGGACTGACGCAGATATTCGAACATCAATGAACAACACTATCGCTCAAAGATCCATGGATAAACCCCGATTAATCGTGACTATACGGAGAAGGGAATCCCGCCGCCCCATTCTCGCCTTCGCGATATGCTGGTCACGACGTCTTTCGAGCTACCTCGCAGCCCTGTTAGACGTCCCCAAGTCTGCCTCGGCCCTTGAGGCGTATTCGATCATCTTCCGGCCAATCTTTTCCGTGTCTGTCAATTTGAGCCTTATTGTCGGCATAGAAACAGAAAATGCAGCGATCTGCTTTCCAGTCCAGGTCTTCACGCATGCGCTAATTGACACGAGCCCCGCCTCACTCTCCTCGAGATTCAGACCGAACCCCTGCTGACGGGTCTTCTCCAGCTCTTTTATAAACTGGCCGAAACCACTGAGAACCTCCTTTGCGATGGCGGAGTTGTAGGAGGAGTAGAGATCAAAAACCTCCTCGTCGGAAAGGCTGCTCAGAAGAGCCTTCCCGCTCGAGGTCCTATGCGCAGGAAAGAGCCTTCCCGCGCGTGAACTCACCCTGAAATCCCTGTTGGCCTCGACACTCTTCAGGAACCGTATGCTGCACCCTTCTAGGACTACCAAGTGAGAAGTCTCGCCCAAGTCTTTTGTAATCTCATCCAGCCAGGGTCCCAGCTGCTTCTTGAGAGTCTTGTGAGTCTGGATGCTTCCCTCCCCCAGCCAGAAGAAAGCCGGGCCGCGACTGTACCTTCGATGCGCAGCCGGAATAGCGAAGTTGCAGCTGCACAGAGTCTTGAGCAACCTGTGTGCGCTGGAAGGGGCAATGCCAACTGCTTCGGCGACCTCGCTCACGCCAACAGTCTCGTTATTCGAAAGCATCAACAGCAGTTCGAGGGCATTTTCCACCGAACCGATCCCATATTTGCTCATTTTCTGCATTGTGGAAATTCTAGCTCATTGGTTTGAGCATGTCGAAATTGCTCTGTTATCATTCAAACCGATTCGGGGGGATTAACCTTTGCGGCGCATCGTTGCGAAAAGGCGATGCACCTGGCATAAATCCTTTCTAATCGCATTGGACGCATTTAGTGTAAAGGAGGGGGAAATGCGCACCCAGGAGCACATCGGTGATCCGGCCGATGAAGCCGCGGCACGCGACGTCATAGCCAGACTTGATCGACTCGGTTCGTGGCCATTGCCTTACGCCTATCTCATCATCATCGGAATAGGCTTTTTGTTCACATTTTTCGATATCTTCGATATCAACGTCTCATTCATCCAGACCTGCGTCGCCCTTAGACCGGGGTGTACGCCAGAGACCGCGCTGTCGTCGCTTTCGCTGCCAGTCTTTCTAAACGTTGTGGGATATGTCGTAGGAACCCTGGTCCTCAGCCCGATTTCTGATCGAATCGGCCGCAGGAACATGCTTCTCGTAACCATGCTCATAACCGCCGTCGGGTCGCTTTACACTGCGTTTACTCCCGACTACACGAACTTCATCATCGCCCGAATAGTAACCGGAATTGGAATAGGCGCGGACCTGGCCGTGGTCAACACCTACATAGGAGAGATCGCTCCCTCGAGATCCCGTGCGCGATTTACATCGATCATCTTCATAAACTCGGCATTAGGTGCGTTCTTTGCGATATGGCTAGGCCTTCTTCTGACGCAACCTTCGTCCCCTTGGCCAACCGGCCTTCCTTTCGCACTGGCGAGCAAGTCCTTTTCCGACGGGTGGAGGTACCTCTACGGAATTGGAGCTCTGCTGGCCTTGATCGGAATCTTCATTCGATTTGAGCTGCCTGAGTCTCCGCGATGGCTAGTCGGCCAGGGCAAAATCGAAAAAGCGAAGGCGATCGTGCAAAAGATGGAATCCGTCACTGAAAGAAGAGGCGAGACGCTCGCACCGGTCATGCCCTCGGTTGCAATCGAGAGCAAGCAGATCGCTAAGAACCCGTACTCCGAGATCTTCACAAATCCCCTCTACGTGCGCAGGTTCGTTATAATGGTCCTCACCTGGCTGATCGGGTATGTGACCGTCTACTCATTCGCTGCAGGATTCACCTCTGTGCTGACGTCGATTCACTACCCGCCTCCGGAGGCAGGGGTCATTGTGGCCGTAGGTACAATCGGCTTCATTATCGGCTGCCTCATCACCTCCACCTGGGGGGACTCCATAGAGAGGAAGTACTGGCTCCCGATCAGCGCGGTCATCACTCTTATTGGTGGAATCTTGATCGCGACCGCGGGAACGGACCTAACCATGAGCTTTATCGGTTCGGGAGTGGTCTTTTTGGGATTCAACCTATGGGTATCACCGACTTACGCCCTCTCGGCGGAGTGCTTCCCTAGCCGGGCCAGGACAACCGGATTCGGACTCGTCGACGGCTTCGGACACATCGGTGGAGGCATTGGAATCCTAGTCATTGCTCCGCTGGTACCAAAGATGTCACCGACAGGCGCTTTGTTGCTGATCTGTGCATTTTTGATCGTTGCAGCAGGACTCGTGCAGCTTTCCCCAGCCACGAAAGGCAAAGACCTGGAGGAGGTCTCTCCGTAACACTTTCTAACAGCAACTACGACAACTGCCCCCAGATAACTGGGGGCAGTTGTGTTTCTCAGCCAAAAAAGCGGCTCGAGTTGTACGATCTGGGAGCGGTATTGTCATACTTTGTTCAGACTCAAGATAAAGGCGATGGCACCGAAAAATCGTCAACCGAAATAGATCCGACGGAAACCTCAGCTACCAAAACGGACCAAAGCGCGGCAGCCAAAGCAAGATGCACATCAGCGAGTGCATCGGGTGCCTTGGTGATTGCCACAACCGCACCTGCTGCGATCTGGATTACCAGCAGGACAAGCGAGGTCCAAGCCAAGCCGTTCTGAGCGCGTCCGACAGCCCTTGAACGAAGGACCCTTACCAGATGGACCAGAACGACGATCGTTCCGATCAAGACGATGCCGCGATGGATGAGCTGAAGATCAACAAGGCCACCCTGGGCCCGAGAGCCAATACAGAGCGGCCAGGAAGGACACGCCTGTTCTGCACCGCCGTCGACGACAAGAGATCCGGAGATGAGAACCAGGAAAATAGAGGCTAGAGACCAAATTGCCATCTGATCAACACTGCGGAAAGGGCTCCAGACACCGTCTCGGCCGATAAATGCTCTAACAGTCGTCACGGTTACGACGGCCAGGAAGAGCAGTCCGACTATCAAATGAAGAGCCACCGTTGCCGGAGCGTTGTTGGTGAAAACCGTAATCGCACCAAGAACGATCTGAACGATGATTACGCCCACCCCTGCCCCAGCCAGCGCCCTCAGGTGGATCGCCCTACGCCCGGCCCGCCAAACCACCGCCGCAACTGCGCAGATAAGTATCGTCACTATGGTTGCGAGGTAGCGATGTGACTGTTCGAGCAGCGGATGAAGATGATCGATCGGGCCGATCTGGCCCGAACAGAGCGGCCATCCTTTGCATCCCATGCCAGACTCAGTGACACGGACCGTGCTTCCAAGCACGATAAGCAGGTAAGTTGCTATCAGAGTGACAAGCGTGAGAGCTCTAAGCGTACGGTCGATGGGATCTTTGTCATCGCTCAGGGCGGATCTGCTGTTAAGTGTGTTCATCGGCTATAACCTATCTGTTCAGCCGAATTCCCGCCAAATCGATCAGTTGCAGACCCGTCCGAACTCCGGGTACTTGCTCGCTACAACGCCTGTCAGGTGCCACGCCCATCTAGAGGGCTACCGAGACCGGCTCTTTTGTTTGTCTCGGAAAGCTCCATCCCTGCCTTGATTTACTTGGCTTGGAAGGAACTCTACAAATCGAA
>JAJYVK010000039.1 GCA_021792075.1 Actinomycetes bacterium
TTGCTTTTTGCTTTCTAGTCCTTGGAGTCTTTTCATGGACTTCGTCGACCACAAAGCTCGTTCAGGCTAAGATCCCGTACCATCAATATGGGACCTATAGTTACGAGGCTCCTGTGAGCCCCAGTTCCCCTTATGGCACCTCCAAGCTGGTTACCGGCAATCCAGTTCTGATGTCCGACGTGAAGAATCTACAGTTTGGCCTCAACTATCAACTGACAGCTCAGGAGCCTGTACAGCTGGCTGGTACTGAGCAGCTCGTGATGCGGATTCAGGACAGCGGGATTACTCGAACGCTGCCTATCCAGTCGGCCCCTGTCCCTTTCAGCGGCAGCAAGGATTCGCTTACCGCGAGTCTGGAAATTTCACAGTTGACCTCGATCTACAACTCCCTTGCGACTGCCTTTGCAGGTTCCCTCGGGACACAGATGACTGTGCAGGTGTTTCCAAACATTGTGTCGAAGGGCGCAGTCGCGGGACACAGTTTCAACAGCTCTTTCAATAGTCCGCTGACATTTTCTCTGTCGAACTCGGTTTTGCAGCTCTCAAACCCGGCTTCTCAGAGCTCTGGAATAATTGGCGTCGACTCGACCACGAACCAGCTGACCCCTTCAGCAAATGGTTCGGTTACCTACTCGTCACTATCCAAAGCCACCCTCCCACTGGGCGTGGTGCATCCCAGCGTGTTCACAGGTCGGGTCATAGCCCTTGGCGGACTGATTGCTTGCATAATCTTTGGGTTGTGGATAGCCTGGCCTCTAAGGCGCAATGAGGGTGACGAGTCAATTATGATCGACGCCCGATATGGCCCACGGCTTATAAAGGTTGGACGCATCTCGATCCAGGGTTCTGCGATAGTTTCGGTCGACTCTATAGGAGTCCTCATGTCTATCGCAAACAAGTATGGAGCCAAGGTCTTGCACTCGACAGAAGATGGCTCCGATCGATACGCGATCATTGACAACGGGGTCCTGTACCAGTACGTGCCTCCGATATCAACAAATTTGGGCTCGATAACCGAACTAGAAAAGGATAGCCTAGCGTCTAGGGAGGTGATCCTTGATGGCATGGCAACAAAGTAGCGCCCTTGCTGATGAGGTGCCTCTCGCTACGGTGCCTGCAGCAGCACCGCTTAACATCGCTATCGTCGACGACGAGCGTGAACTTACAAAGCTCCTGGTTATGGTTCTTAATGCGAGCGGAAAGTTCAATGTCGTGGCGACTGCGGCCAGTGGCGCCGAGGCCCTAAGTATCGTAAAGGACCGTGACATTGATGCACTTCTGGTCGACCTTTGCCTGCCCGGACTTAATGGGATCATGGTTTTGGAGCGTCTTCGTGAGACCGCCCCAGGACTTCCCGTGGTGATAATGTCAGGGTTCCCGATTGTAGATGTATATTCACGCGGGGCGAAGGGATATCTGGAGAAACATGGCGACCTCGAGGATTTCCCGACCAAATTGTTCAATCTCCTTGTTACAGTGGAGTAGACCTTCTAGTATGGCTCAGGGATAATGAGCCAAGGGCGCGCTAGTCACGCATTTTATTGAAACCGACCACCTGGCGGGGTGGCCGCAGAAAAATGAAGTGAAGTGTTTCTATGAGCAGGTCCGACCCAGATTTAGGTAATGCAGCCCCTCGCAACCATTCGGCTATCAGTAGAATCCCGGATGAGCGAGAGGCGAATGCGATCCTTTTGTTGGATTCAACCGGAATGATCGTGGCTGTAGGTAGCGAGACAAGGTCTCTTACAGGCTATTCTCCGCAAGAGCTTCATTCTAGTGAGATCTCGATTCTTTTCGGGAAGCAATTCAGCATCGAACGTGTGCAACGCTACATGGCCGAGTCCGATGAGAGTTTTCCTATCGCAATAGACACATGGCTCAACTCCAAGGGCGATGATTTCATTCCGGTGACGGTCAGAGCGTCACGCCTGGCGAATATCGATGGGTCCTTTAGCTACATGTTGGTTGTGTCCCGATCAAACGGGTCAGAGATTGGCGGGCTTTTAGAATGCGGGGCAAATCTCTGTCTGGCAAGGGAGGAGTACCAGGACAACCTGATGCTCTTGGCGCACGACACGAAAGGACCGTTGACAACCATCAAAGGCTACCTTCGACTGCTCGAAAGGCAGGAACTCCAGGGGGCCGGATTCGACCAGGCCTTGGAGTTGATAAATGGAGCGCTACGTGCTTTAGAGCGCTTGGAGGACATCGTCAGGATGATTGCGGAAATGGGCATGAATGAGGAAAGGGGGGCCAAAAGGTACGTCTTTCTCTCCGATCTCGCAAATAAAGCTGCTCACGGGTTGGCTCATGACCTTATGACGGCCAAGACGATTCTCCGCATAGAAAACCTTGGAACTGCATACGCCAATCCCTCGGAGATAACGGAAGTATTTCAGAATCTGATCGAGAATGCGATTAAATATGGTCACCGACCAGACCAGCCTTCAAAAATAAGAATTGCGCTGTTCCCGGGCACAAATAGCGAAGAGGTGCAGGTGATGGTCAGCGATAGCGGTCCTGGGATAGCTGAGGAAGACCGGTCGAGGATCTTCGACCTCTTCGATAGATCAGCTGACTATTACGACGAGGCACGAGGTCTTGGTTTAGCGATATGCAAGAGATTCGTTGTGAACAACGGCGGGAAGATCTGGTTGGAGCCCGATGATGGGAAGGGAACTCGGTTCAGTTTCTCCTTGCCTCGACGAAAGCTCTTTCAAAAAAGAGACGAACGGGACTGAAACCGGCGAGTTTGTAGTAGCGAGGATTCTCCATACATCATGATGCGCTACCCCTTGGAGTAGCGCATCACTAAATCTTAAGAGTAATTCGCCGGTTGGCGAGTTACTCTGTATTTTTGGCAAGGAAGAACTAGCCCTCCAAAAGATGAGCCCAGCGTTTTCGGGCTGCCGCGCGGTCTTCGCGCGGTGGCACGTTGACTGGCGGAAACTTGTCCCGCCACTCCCACGGTCTGCAGGCGTCGATCAGGGCCCTGGAGCTGCTGTAGTCGCCAGCAGCCTTCTGGTCGGGAGTTATTCGGGGGTCGAGCGGCGTTGACCAGGCCCTTTGAACAATGTCGATTGAAGTGGCGGGATCGCTCCTTGAAGAAACGGCCCACATGACCTCTTCGAGGTTGGAAGGGTCGATGTCTTCGTCAACTACGATCGTGTATCGTCCCGCGTACGCCGCTGACCTGCTCTGCGATGCCAGGTGAAGGACCTGTCGTGCATGACCAGGGTAGCGCTGCTTGATTGAAACAACGGTGAACATGCGGGCGCCGCCGACCTCATGCTGCCAAACTCCAGCAACGTCTGGAACTCCAAAGCGGTCGAGTTCATCCCTGAGAAGCGCAGATCGCAGTACTGCGCGATAGCGTGCGACTTCATCTGGTGGCTGTGCCGGTGGCGCACCCACGAGAATCGGATCGTTGCGGTGGTAGAGGGCTTCGACATGAAGAACCGGTTCTTTGCGGCTTGACGAGGCGTAGTATCCAGTCCATTCGCCGAACGGTCCCTCCATGCGCATGTCGTCATCACTTGCATACCCTTCGATGACTATCTCCGCATCGGCTGGTATCGGCAACCCGGTAACAGGGCCTTCGATGACTTCAACCGCTGTGCCGCGCACTGCGCCGACCCACTCGTATTCGCTCACGCCAAACGGGATCTCGGTGCAGGAAGCGAGGAACTGCAGCGGGTCGCTGCCGAATACCATTGCAACCGGGCAGCGCTCTCCGCGTTCGAAGTACTTCTGCCTGTGCATGCGTCCATGCTTTCCGGGGGAAATATAGTATCCAACACTATTGCGGTCGTGAAGCATGACGCGGTAGGTGCCTAGGTTGACCCATCCGTCGTCAGGGTCACGTGTGATGTCGAACGAACCTGTACCGATGTAACGCCCGCCGTCGAGCGGGTGCCATTTCGGAACTGGGAACTTGGTCAGGTCCACGTCCTTGCCTCGGTAGACATTCTCCATGACCGATCCGTCTTTGACGAAGGTGGGCTGTTTGTACGTCAGGCCCTTGCTCTATTTGCGCCACTCGTCGGAGAGGGCTACTTTTCCGAGTCCGAATGGGAGTCCGAGGGTGAGTGCAATTCTGTCCGTGTGCCCGAAGCTGTTGACCAACACCCTAAAACTTGGATCGTATCCTGGGATGTTGTCGAAGATTGCTGCTGGTGATTCAGCCACGTGCTGGAGAACGTCGGCTACTTCGCCGATTTCTTGATCTGTGTTTGCACCAGAAATGTGTCGCAAATGCCCGAGTCCGTCGATGACGTCGAGCCATTCTCGCAAGCCGCGATCGGCACGCATTTCGCTCGGGGCGGGCTGTTCCGCCAGTGCCATGGTCTGCCTCCCTCTTTGGTCCGAACATCGGACCTTACTCTGACTCTATTATTAGGTACTGGCTGCTGTCAATTCGGGGCCTCGGGTTGTCTACGGATCCGGAGATCGCATTGGCCCACTTTGGAGAGGTCAAGGCTTATCCAAAAGGGTCAGGCAGGTGATACAGGCTTGGCAATACCGTAAATAGAGTGACAAGAGCTTAGCCACTCGAACGATGGCATTACATGTCACCCTTTTCAAAAAGCGACTGCCAGCTAGTGAATGCCTCGAAAAGCGGGCGTTTCGTTGGGAGACGCTTCATGAGCAGTGTCGTTTCGGAGTCCGGCCTTGGAAACGCCAAGGTAGAGTCTCACCATTCTTTGATCTTTCGATATTCATTTAAGCCCGCAATAATGAGCTTAACTAGTACTGGTTTCATGAGGCCATCAAAGTCTGGTGGGCAAATCGTAAGACTGAGACGTTTACGGGAACCGTGGCAGAGTAACCACCGGTTCTGCCGTTCGACAATGGTTGCCGCTGGGGCATCAACAAAGGCGTGCTGGTCATAATTGTTCGGCAGGCTTTTCGTTTTTGAGTCGCGAGTCGAAGTTGGGGTTTGGTTGGTGCTCCCCAGGCCTAAAGATGGCTGGCTCTCAGATGGATGGTCCTCCTTATCTCTGCATACCAGAATAAAAGTTTCTAGCCGCCGAGACGGTTCGCTCTTTATCCGGCTGAGAATATGCCAAGACCAAGAGGTTAAGAAGTTCGCGTTTGCGAAGTCACTGGCGCGGTACTGGATCTAGAATTGGCTGCTGCCACAGTAGAAGACTTGCTTAAAGCCATGACCGATTCTCGCAATGATCTTGTCTTTTGAAATTGGTTTTCTGGCTTGAACATGATTAGGATACGTGTGGTGGAAAAAAATAATGCGATTCTGGAGATCGGAAATAACGCGCTCACAGAGTTGACACAAGCCATAAGCGGTGGAATACTATTCGTTTTGGTCCTACATTAGGATCTTTTTTCATAGACCCCGGAGGTAGATTTCATGACCCTTGATGTAAAGTCGACTGACGTGGCTGGGCCACCCTCGGTAGAGGATCTGCGTTCCCTACGTGGCAGCCTCGACTGGATGCGCCGAAATGGCTTCCTGTTGGAGACCGACGTTCCGGTATCTGGGGATCTTGAGCTGACGGGTGTCCAGAAGTATCTGGACGGCGGTCTGCCGATGCTCTTCCACAATGTTAAAGGACATCCCGACTATCAAGTTGTGACCAACCTTTTTGCGGACATCGATGTGCTTGACAAGCTTTTTGGCTGGGCCACTCCAAAAGAGCGCACCCGCAAGCTTGCTCACGCGTTGACTCACCCGATCCCGCCGGAGATCATCACCGAGGGTGCTCCTTGCCAGGAAGAAGTTATTACGGAGAACATCGACGTAAACAAGTACGTTGTACCGATCCGACACACGCCGCTGGAGTCTGAGCTGACCATAGGCAGCGGCAATAGTGTCGTTGTGGGCGATTATTTCAACGGTGGTACGCACATCGGTTACAACCGAATGAACTTCCGGTGGGGAAACGTCGGTACCTTTCAGGCCAGTCCAGGATCACATATGTGGCAGGTCATAACTGAGCACTACTACGACGAGGGTGGCATCCCACTCACAATGTGCTTTGGTCTACCAATGTCGTCAGTTCTCATGGCTGGCGGCGGATTCGATTACGTTGTTCTGCCCAAGGGTGGAGACGAGCTTGGCGTTGCTGGCGCAGTTCAGGGTTTTCCAGTTCGCCTCGTGAAAGCTAAGACTGTCGACGCCTATGCCGTCGCAGATTGCGAAGTGGTTCTCGAGGGATACCTCATGCCAAGAGACAAGCGCTACGAGACTAAGGAGTCAGAGGACAACGACACCCAGGGCCGCTATCACTTCCATCCGGAGTGGGCAGGTTACATGGGCAAGGCGTACAAGGCCCCGACCTTCCACGTGACAGCTGTCACCCGCCGCAAGCGTGAGTCGAAGCCGATCATCTTTCCACTGGGTGTTCACACTCTCGACGACTCGAACATCGATACCACTGTCCGTGAGTCTGCCATCTTCGAGCTCTGCGAGCGTCTCCAGCCAGGAATTGTGCAAGATGTGAACATTCCTTACTCAATGACCGACTGGGGCGGATGCATCATTCAAGTCAAGAAGAGGAACAAGATCGAAGAAGGCTGGCAGCGCAACTTTTTGGCGGCCGCCATCTCCTGCAGCCAGGGCATGCGTTTGGCAATCGCTGTCGACACCGATATCGACATCTACTCGATGGATGACATCATGTGGGCCCTCACTACTCGAGTCAACCCTCATACCGACATCTTGAATCCGGTTCCTGGTGGGATTGGCCAGACGTTCCAGCCTTCGGAGAGAATGACCGCTGGCGGTGGAGAATGGACAGCTAGCAATACCCGCTTTGAGGGCGGCATGGGAATTGATGCCACCATTCCTTTCGGATACGAGAGTGACTTCATGCGTCCCGTGTACCCAGTCGACACAGTCGATGCCAACAAGTGGTTCACACCAGATCAGATTGCTCTTGCAAAGTCCGTCATGCACGGGTGGGTTCACTCACTTTCTAGAACTGGTCGCTGATATGGCTGGCTCCGTGGAGCAGAATTTTGCTCCGCTGAGCGGCCTCCGGGCTCTTGACCTAACGGGCGAGCTGGGTTGGCTGCTCGGGCGAATTCTGGCTGATGTTGGTGTCGAGGTCCAAAAGTTGGATCCTCCAGGAGGTGATCCAGGCCGCAATTTGGCTCCGCTGATCGACGGACCGGTCGGCGCCGTTTCTGCGGCTTGGGTTGCCTACAATATGGGAAAGAGTCGACTCGATTTAGATCTCAGTACTCCTGAGGGTAGAGCAAGATTTCTGGATCTCGCGCGGGACGTCGACTTCGTCCTTGAGAGTGAGGAGCCTGGCGTGCTAGACGGCTTGGGCATAGGTTGGGAGGCGCTTCACGCGCGTAACCCTGGCCTCATCCTCACGTCTGTTACTCCTTACGGCCAGGATGGCCCGCTTGCGGGAGCACCTGCATCTGATCTCGAATTGATGTCTGCTGGTGGAGCTGTGTGGCTCACCGGCGACGCCGATCGTCCTCCGGTGCGCATGACTCTTCCTCAGTCGGTTTGCTGGGCGGGAAGCTATGCTGCCGTCGGTACGATGATAGCGCACCACCACCGTCAGTTGACTGGACGGGGCCAGCACGTCGATATGTCCGCCCAGGCTGGCCTGTTACCAGCATTGGTGCACGCTCCGAGCTTCTTCGACCTGCTTGGTGAGAATCCCATGCGCGCGGGTGGATATCTCGTCGGACGGAACATCAATGGCGCGGCAATGCGCAACATCTGGCCTTGCCGGGATGGTTATGTAACCTGGGCCATCTATGGAGGGGCGGCAGGTCGGCAGTCGAACCGAGGCATGGTCGAATGGATGGAAGAGCACGGCATGGCGCCGGACTTTTTAAGGGAGATGGATTGGAGCACCTTCGACGTTGCCACGGTGACATTGAATGAGGTGTCTGCAATGGAGTCCGCCATCGCGAAATTTCTCGAGACCGTGACCAAGGCGGAGTTTCTGCGTCAAGCTGAGGAACGGCGAATGCTCGGCTATGTTGTCTCCACCACTGCTGACATTGCAGCCGATGAGCAGCTTGAGGCGCGTGAGGCGTGGTCTGAAGAGCTGGTTCCTGAGCTTGGTCGGAGTTTGCGCTTTCCTGACGGTTGGTTGAAGATCGATGGAATTCGCTACGGGGTTTCGTCCGTGGCGACTGGAGGGCAAGATGACTGACTCTTTGCCAAAACGTGAAGGAGCCCTATCGGGGCTGCATGTTGTTGAGTTTGGAGGTTACGGGGCTGGTCCGGCCGTCGGAAAGTCGCTTGCAGAGCATGGCGCAGAGGTGATCCGGGTTGAGAGCATGCTTAGACTTGATGGTTTTCGCACCAACTATCCTCCATACACCGGGAACATTCCTGGGATCGAGCGCGCCGCTATGTTTGCAATTACCAACGACAACAAGCTGAGCGTCTCGCTGAATTTAAAGACTGAGAAGGGGCGAGAGATTGCGATACGTTTGGTCGAGCGTGCTCAGGTTGTCGTAGAGAACTTCACTCCTGGAGCGATGGATCGTCTTGGTCTCGGTCATGACGCAATGATCGTCCACAATCCTACGCTGGTTACTTTGAGCACTTGCAACCAGGGGCGAACGGGTCCGCAGGCCAAGCGTGCTGGATTTGGCTCTCATTTGACCTCTTTGAGCGGATTCACCCATCTGACTGGCTGGCCCGATCGACAGCCTGCTCTCTTGTGGGGGCCATACATAGATTACATAGCTGTTGCCTATGGAGTCGTAGCGGTTCTCGCCGGCCTTGAAAAGGTGCGCCGGACGGGCGCCGGATGCCACATTGATCTCTCGCAGTACGAGACAGGCGTCCAGTGGATGGCGCCAGCAATGCTGCGCTACTTCGCAAACGGGGAGGTCATGGATCGTGATGGAAATCGTGATCCCAACTCCGTTCCCCATGGCGTGTTTCCCTGTTCCGGAGAAGAGCGGTGGTGCGCCATCAGCGTACATGACGACGCAGAATGGTCGAGATTTGCTTCTGAGGTGGGGGAGCCATGGGCCAAGGAACCCGACTTTGCGACCGTCGCCGGTCGTCGTGCCGAAGAAGGCCGTCTTGAGGAGCTCATAGCAGGTTGGACATCCTCCCAGACACGAGAGGCCCTTGTCGAGAGAATGCGTCGAGCCGGAGTGCATGTAGCCCCTGTAAATGACATGGGTGACCTTTACTCTGACCCGCAGTTGAGTTATCGGGGCACCTTCGAGCGCGTTGATCATCCCGTAATGGGGCTGCACGCGGTGCCAGGCCCCCCATATAGGCTTTCTGAGACGCCCGGAAAGGTGACACACGGCGCCCCGATGGTCGGTCAGCACAACGAAGCTGTGCTC
>JAJYVK010000040.1 GCA_021792075.1 Actinomycetes bacterium
CCGCAACCTGGCTGGAATCTCCATCCCCCACATCCCTGGCCATGTCGGTTCTCCTCGCCCTTGTCGGGCTCTCCTTCGACACTACCAATCCCCCCCTCTACCACGTCACGCAGCCTTGCCGAAAAGACACCATACACCGAGAGGTTCCGGGCTATTTTTTTGCATGAAACCATCAGGTCAGCTTTACGCGCAAGGGAAAAGAGCAGTTCGAAGTTCGTGCGCAAGGAAGATCTCCCCACCGTCCGTCGGGAACTGAAGAACTACGAGATCATGAAGACGCTGGTGGACCGCTGGATCGATCCGGCTACCGAACTATCCAGACCCCCGCCTAGCCAACAAACGCTCCTGACCAAACGGAGAACTTGGCACTGTCCGGTTATTCATCCGCTCTTTCAAATCTGACAGCGTCTGCGATGACGATACCGTTGGCGGCATTGTTAAGTTCTACAAATCGAGGATCGTCGAATACGCCAAGCAGATTCCATTGGCCTGCTCCCCGCTGAAAGTTTACGTTTACTCTTTTTGTGCTGTGTGCTGTTACTATTTTAAAAATGGCGTTGGTGGCAAGCTTTCCAACATCCGGATGGCCGAAGTAAACCAAGACCTTGTATTTACCTACCAAAGGGTTGTCGCCACGCCAAATGGCAGTTCTGGTGCCGTCGCCACCTTCCGTCCAGAAACAGGCACCGTCGAAATCGCCGCTTTCAGGGCGATCATCGGGATGCCATGACTGACGGTGGGAGATCAAAAAGTTGCCGCCGGTAGTAATATCGTCGACTGTCACGACTTTCTGCGGTTGCGTATAAATCATCCAGCGCCTTTGCTGCACTGCGACGGACGGCTCGTTTGTCTGCATCCAAGCGTCCAGCTGATTGTGCAACTCTTTCACGGCCTCCGGATGTTGATTGGCTACGTCGATCAATTCGGCTGGGTCCTCCTGCATATCAAATAGCTGCTCATCCCCGTCCCAGAGATTGCGGATCAGTTTATATCGGTTGTTCCGCACGGATCTTTCGGGGATTTCAACGTCTTCTTCTGCAAACAGGTAGTTGTTAATGGATGAAACCTGCCCATGAATCAGAGGCAATAGGCTCTTACCCTCCGCATCACTCAACGGAGGCGCTCCTGCGAGAGCGAGGATGGTTGGTGCCGTATCGATATTTGACCCTAATGCGTCAATCGTCTCGCCCTGTGGAATTCCCGGACCGCTTACTATCAGTGGAATATGAAGAGCGGTGTCATAGAGCGAGCGATGGTCAAAGGTGAGGAAATCAGCAGGATGCGAGTACAATAGTTCCCCGTGGTCGGATGTGAGAAGAATGTACGTATCTTCGTCCAGGCCCAAGGCATGTAACTGATCCAATATCTGACCTACATAACGGTCAGCGAGGTGAATATTGCCGTCGTATAACTGATACAGGCGTGCAATTGCTTTCTGGTCGCCCATCATTGCCATCCTGAGCAATCCGCCCCTTACAAGGTCGTAACCGGTGTTGGTGAGGTATGGGTAAGCGTCAAATTTAAAGAGGTCGTCCTGCGGAGGAGGGTCATACGGCGAATGTGGTTCGAGAAAATGGACGTAAAGGAAGAACGGCTTTGAGTCGCTAGAAATGGCTTTTAGCCAACGAAGCACATGCGCCGTTGTATAAGGATCTCCGTATTCGGTATTGGCTCCGGAGTTGTCCCGCCTTGTGATATCTACAGCGCGGGTGCTCTCTTCATAGTATTCATCAAATCCAGACCCTGTGAGCGGATACCCCGCCAGCGAGTTGTCCACGAACGCTGCGGTATGGTAACCGGCCTTCTGAAGATTTTCCGCCAGCGTTGGATTGTCCTTATTCAATAAAGGCATGGCGGACGACTTCCAAAACAACGTCACCCCGTGACGTGATGGGTAAAGTGAAGTATGAAGCGATCCGAAGGAAGGCGAGGTCCATGGTGTGACGGTGTTGAAGCGGGTAAACAAGGCGCCATGGCTCGCAAGCTTGTCAATATTCGGGCTAGTAGGGCGCGCGTTGCCATAGCAATGCAGTTGATCGGCACGGAGCTGATCAAGGACAAGGAGGACTATGTTCGGTTTCTTCGCTTGTGCACGCAACGGCAGCCCCTGCGAGATGCAGAGCAGGATCGATACGAGGATGCTGGCATGTTTCAGTCGAAATCTTGAAGGCGTGGTCCGCATCACATTAACCTCTATGTGAAGAGTTTGTATTTGTCCTGGGCGCTAGCTTGATGGATCAAGAGGCGTGCGTCGTCCTCGGCTTGAATTGGCTCTCAGATGCATCGGTTAAACCTAACGCGGTCCCGCAAGTTGCGGGTGCTCCCGCGCCCAGGTTAGGTAATCCTGAACGGTGTAGAACGTTCTGTACCACCAAAGGTGAAGGCCGTTAGGGGGAGGTGTCCAATCGAGACTCCACGAGTCGCCGACCTTTTCCATCCAGGCGAGCAGTTGCTGATCTAGATGCTGCATGAGCGAACGAGCGGACTCGTCGTTGACTAGATTGTTCATTTCATGCGGATCCTTTTCGAGATCGTAGAGGACCCAAGGAGCGGTCTTCCTGCGGGCATACATGTACCGTTCTGTTCTGACGCCACGCCACGCATGGTCTACGCCGGTGGCATGAGCAGGGCCAAAGATTTGGAAGTATGCGGAGGCGGGGCCTTGCTCTGTCTGTCCAAGAACGACGCGAGAGAGATCGGTTCCTTGCATGTCTACCGGAATAGGCAGACCACAGAGCGAAAGCAAAGTAGGCGCAAAGTCGACATGAGAAAAGAGAGCATCTGTCTTCCTGCCGGACGGGATCATTCCGGGATGTCGAATGATTCCCGGAACTCGGATTGATTCCTCCCACGGCTTTCGCTTCAACACCATTCCTTGAGACCCTAACATGTTGCCGTGGTCGGAGGAAAACAAGACAATTGTATTGTTCTCGAGATCCAATTCCCGTAACGTATGCAATATTCTTCCCATCTGGTCATCGATTGCCGTAATGGCGGCATAGTAGCCAGCAATGTCCTTGCGGCCACCATCTGGCGTGCCTTCCCTCCAATTTAGCTCCATCGTTAGTTTCTCTGGATCATACAACTTCATGTACTTTTCCGGCGCGAGATATGGATCGTGGGGTGCGCCAAATCCTACCATCAAGAAGAATGGCTTGTCTTGAAATTCGTAAAGAAATTCAATTGCTCGGTCAGTCCATCCTTCTGGTTCGTACTTCTCTGTGATGATCGGTACGTTCTCGTCCCGAAAATACCAGTTATAGAAGTAGTTATGGTTACACTCATTCGCTGCCCAGGATTGGAACCCATGCCGTCTTCGCCCTGGCGGGACATAACCCGGAAGGCGCGGTCCTCCATCCAAATGCCACTTTCCGACATACCCCGTCTGATATCCAGCACGGCTGAAGAGGTCGGCTAGTGTAATCTCACTTTCTCTCAACCTGAGGTCATTAACAACCATTCCATTGCGATTGTTATAGGTCCCGGTAAGAATATTCGCTCTGGCCGGGCAACACACTGGCGCATTCGCGAACGTATGGCGAAAGAGAGTACCCTCCGAAGCGAGCTGATCGAGATGCGGCGTCCGGACATCGCGGTTTCCCATGCATCCGAGCGCCTGCGCTCTCCATTCGTCAGGAAGCACAAACAGCACATTCGGTGGCCGCTTTTCAGTTGTTTTCGTAGATACAGCTCTGCTGGTCCGAGAGCTCAAGCCCGCCCACGCTGCGACGGATCCTTTCATAAATCCTCTTCGATCCACGGGATTGTCTCCTATTTTGGAAATGCTCTGCTAATGCTGCCTTAAGATTTGAAGCACCTGATATCTAGCTAAAAGGGCACCGCGCCATGGCAAAGACCTCTGGTCTGTTTCGGCCGCGGGCTTGCTCGAGAACGGCGAGCAGGCCACTCAGAATTGCGCCTTGTCTTTACTCGCTATGGTCACGTTGTAGTTGGTTTTAGGGCACATTGTATCATGCATCCTATATGATGTTTTACAACAAGGGGTCGTGTGTTGCCTGTCTCCATTGCAAAAGGTTGTTGCTTAGGCCCGACCGAATCTCGGCAAATGCTTGATCTCCAACTAAATTCTGCAGTTCTCCTTGCATGTTATCCAAACGGTAAAGCTCTTCACTCACAATTTGGCCAGGCACTACATAAGTGTTGTATTTCCAGTGGTCCGTGCGAATCGTTCGAATTGGATTGACCCAGTGCTGCTTCGCATAATATTCAGGAAATACAGAGGCATGAATGATGTGTTCTGGATCCTCCAGCAAGGATGACAGATCCTTTCCAGACAATCCGTCTGGAGCCGGAATTCCTGCGAGACTTGCCAAGGTTGGAAGTATATCTATAGAGCTAACCTGAGAAGGAGAGATAACCGGACGATGGATCAGCCGTGGGTAGGAGATCATCAGTGGGACACGCAGGAGCTCCTCATACATAAAGGGGCCCTTGAAGGGGAGGTGATGACTGCCTCCCATGTCTCCATGATCCGATGAATAGACGACGATAGTGTTTTCCAAATCGCCTCTCTGCTTAACCATGTTAACTATTGTCCCCAGATTCTGATCTACCGTTTCAATCAACGTTAGATAATAGCTCCTGTAACGGAGCCAGTCGTCATTAGTCCAGGCGAGAGAAATCTTGCCCTGATCCTTGGTGAGAAATTGCCTTTGGGGAAGAGGCTTCTGCGCGAGATTGTCAGAGAAATTGGTCGGCAGTGTCACACCTTGGCGTATTTGGATGCTATGGAGTTGATCCGGGACATCGTAGATTGTATGTGGGTTGTTGAAGGAAGCCACGAGTAACCAAGGTTGAGAGGACTGCCGAAGGATCCATTGGGATGCGGCCTCAGCAAGCGCATCCCCGTCGAGGGGGCTGCCGTTGTCTAAGCGGAAGCCCGAAAAGCCATAATCCTCAAGGCCATGATCTTGATTGCCCAAGTGCCATTTTCCAAGATACCCAGTGCTATAGCCTGCAGATCGAAAGACGTGCCCTATTGTGGCTAACCTGGTAGAGAGCGCCCGTCCGAGAGAGCCAGGATTAACGTTTGTCACCACACCCGATTGATGGGGATAGAGGCCGGTCATGATGGAACCCCTTGACGGGGAGCATTGCGGGGCGGCACACACTGCCTGAGTGAATCGGATTCCACTTTGCTCCAATTCAGTCCGATGAGGGATATTGAGAAGCGAACGCGCAATCAGTTCTGTTTCCTGGTCTGACAAAACGATCAAAACATTGGGACGGTCCACTGCCTGTCCGAATATCATCCGACGCTGCGATGCGAAACCCGCCGCGGCGGTCGCGCCTAATGCCAGAAAATGTCTGCGGGATTGTAGAGTCGAAGCCTTAGCTGACATTGACGGAACCCTCTCAAATGCAGCCTTAGCTGCAGAAGATGTTGACTCACGCGTATTTTAAACGTCGCAGTCATCAACATCTCTGCGAGTCTACTCCTGCACTGCTAGCGGTGGGTTAGGTTGGGACCATATCGTTAAGTCGTGGATGGCCAGATAATGCTGAGAAAAGCGATGATCGTCTAAGCTACGTCGCGACAGAGTGCGGCAGGAGCCTTACAATGGGAATATGGAACGAATTAAAAGATGACCTTCATCGCAAATTCTAGGATTCGTGGATCTCCGGAGCTAGTTACCTGGCCATAGGCCCCTGACCCAAAGTTCGCGTCGACCTTCTTAAAGTTTGGATGATTCGCAACGTTGAACGCCTCAGCTCTGAATTGCGTACTAAAGCGATCGGTGATTGGAAACGTTTTGTAGAGAGCGATATTAAAGGAAGTATAGCCTGGTCCGCGGATAGTCCCATTGCTCGCATTGCCAAAGAAACCATACGCCGGCGCGGAGAAGGTACTTGTGTCGAACCATTCCTTTAGCGTCCCTACGCGGTGAATGGGCGCTATCTGGTTGGGCCGTATGGCTTCGCCTGCCGTGCTTGTTACGAGACCGGGGCTATTGGCAAATCCGCTTTGATGCACGGCCAATCCCGCCAAACTCCAATTGCCCAGGGCCAGGGCAAGCGGCTTGCGATTATGGCTGAAGTAAGGAATACTATAGACCCAGGTTGCCGAAATATCGTTCGTAAAATCGTAGGACGGCGGGCCGTACTCGGCATGCCAATTGCGCGGATTCTGAGGGAGAATCGTATCTGTTCTTACGGCAGGTACGACTCCGGATGTGCCGATTGTGCCAAGCGCCTTACTGTAGGTGTATGCGAGGCTAAACTGAGAGGCTCCTGTTCTGTAAATGAGCCCGCTCTGTAAGGAGTTGTAGTTTGAGGTTCCGTCATCGTACTCGCCGTACATCGTGTCGTAGCCTTTGTATGGGCGGGTGTAATCCGTTGACGATTGACTGGTATTGATGCATGGGTCAAAGTTGTAGGAAGTAGAGGGAAGCTGGCCTGACGCCAAGCAACTTCCAGAGCCGAGACTTGGCATACTGACTGGCAGCGGAAAGTTGATGTCATTGCTAATTGTCTCCAGATGGCGACCAAGACTCCCCACATAAGCGACGGATGCAACCAGGTTTGCCTTTAACTGTTCTTCCACTGTGAGGCTGAAGGACTGCAATTGCGTCGGAACAAAACTAAACGGAACCGTATTCAATGCTTGAGGGGTCGGCGCGGCTGTGGCGCCTGCCGTCCCGTTGCTCAGTGTGGAGTTGAGGATGTTCGCGCTAAGGTTATAGGGAGGGTTCTGTCCCCAGGCTTGGAGTATTTGTGCGAGCGCTATTCTGTAATAGCCAATGCCATAACCGCCACGGATTGATGTTTTCCCATTCCCAAACACGTCATAAGCGAAGCCGATTCTAGGGCCGAAGTTTGCTTTTTGGGGGATGAAAAATCCGCTGGGCACGCCGTTCTGGCCCGCAAAGGAAAGCCCGTTCAACAGGTTGGCTGGCTGGCCGGAAGCATCTAAAGGCTGATTGTGGCTATTGACTTGCAGGCTGCCATTTATATTGACGACCGGAGCCTGAGCTGGGTTGTAGAGCGCTGGGTTGAAGCTGGTGACCTGATCTCCGCTCGCGGTATCGCTGGAAAAATATTGCCACCGAATGCCCATGTTTAATGTGAGACGAGGAGTAGCCTTCCAATCGTCCTGGACGTATGCCTCACCTTGGCGAAAATGGAACGATCCTAGGTTTTGCGAATTATTCTGTGTGTAGTTTGTATCCAGTCCCAGGAGGTAGTCAGCAGCAGGATCGCCGGTGTGAATGCCGGTGAACGTGAAGCTGCCTTCTGGTAGCGTGGATGCAATCTGCCGTTTGATGCCGAAGGTGTAGAGTGCGCCCATCTGGAGAACATGGTTGCCCTTGACCCAGCTTAGGTCGTCGGAGAGTATACCTTGACCGTTGCTCCCGATGATTGGTTCACCGCCAACTCCGAGTCCTGTCCAACCTTTCGATATGGAAATCTGTGGGATGCGATCCAGGGTAGGCGCATTGGAAAACGATTGAACGATGGAGATCCCGTTCGGCAACAAGCCCTCCCCCTTGGTAGCAGCGATGTCGTTTTTAGCGTATGTCTCGGCGGCACCCATCGTATTCATCAGGCTTGGGGTGATTGTGGACTGTAGGCGAACCATGCCATTGAGGCCCGTTGTATAGGTCCTGTCCGTGACTGTGGAGAATGGAATTCCATTCCAGTTATCGTCTGGATTTGCTACATCGGAGGCAACGTAGTTGATGCGCGTCGTTAACTGGTTATTCTTGTTGATGTAGTGATCGACTCGGAATTGATACTGGATTGTGCTTGTTGTTTGCGGTCCCTGGTTGAGGTAGTTTAGGAAGCCGGCTGCAGTGTTGTTTGGCAAAGGCATGTAGGTATTCATCAACGCGACTGCGACCGGATCGAAACAGGCTGGGTTCAGAGCCTTTGGACCCGTAATGCAATTCTGCCTGCCTTCGGAGGCCAGTAGGGCCTGACTGTTGGCGTCGAGATGGAGAGATCCCTTTAGCGTTGGGCTCGCGCTAAAGTTGCCGTCGCGCATTGCCTGCGGGAATACCGCGCCACGCAGAACCTGTCCAGCGACGATTTTGTACCATTGATTGGAAGCGAAGAAGAAACTCTTCTTGGTGCCTGCATTGCCGTTGTATAACTTTGGGATGATGAGCGGCCCGCCTAGGGTGTATCCATAAATGTTTTGGTGCAGTGGTTGTGTTGTGGTGGTGAAGAAGTTGTTGGCGTCGACTGCATTATTGCGAAGGTAGTCCCATACAGTGCCGTGATAGGTATCCGTCCCACTTTTTGTCTCTATCACGGTCACGGCTCCTCCTGTAAATCCGTATCTGGCGCTGTAGTTGTCTTTAAGAACAGTAAATTCTTGAATGCCGTCGACAATGGTGGAAATTTCGAAACCTGGAGCTCCGCCCAAGGCGGAATCGTCAACCCCGTCGATCAGCGTTACGTTATAGTTTGCGGAGGAGCCGTTAACGACGAGCGTAGAATTTGCGCCCGAACTCAGTGAGTCTGCACCCACTACGCTGCTTACGCCGGGAATTGCAAGTTCCAAGGTTTGAAAGTTTCTGCCATTCAACATCAGGTTATTTATCTCTTTGCTGGATAGCGAGCCGCTGCTTTCAGAGGTTTCTGTGTTCACCACCTCACGATTTGCAGTGACCATCACGCGGTAGGTTGCATTGCCCACCTGCAGTACGACATTGTTCGCGACACGCTGGCCAGGGTTGATCTGAATCCCGCGGGTTACATTTTCCTTGAAACCTGCTTTGGATATCTCGATGGTGTAAAGGCCAACAGAAAGGCCCTCTGCCGAGTAGAAGCCGCGACGGTCAGTGGTCAACGCGCTGGAAACGTTGGTCTGTTGACTCGTAACTGTGACCGTAGCCCCTGAAACGACGGCGCCTGTGGCGTCGGTCACGGTACCGGAGATTGCGCCCAAAGTGATCTGTGCGTGCAAAGAGCCACTTAAGATGAGCACAATAGCGATTCGTTGGATTCGAGACACAGTCGTGGAGAACGAATGAATCATATTTGACCTCCCATCTTGGTCGTTCTGGTTGACAGGAGCTTGACAAGAACGCTTAAAAAGCGAATCGCAACTTGGCCAACTTTATAAGCTCGTCCCTTGGATAATGTCAAGGTGCTTTTCACTGGACTTTCGTGAGCGCGCAACGAAGCCCAGGGTCAGTGCGCGGCGGGTTCGGCCATGGTCCTGTCGTGGCACAGCTTCCACTGGTCAGGGAGCCACAGGTCGAGTTCCTCGGCCGGTGTGACGGGCAGGTTGGTGAGTAGTTGAGTGAAGCAAAGCTGCGGG
>JAJYVK010000041.1 GCA_021792075.1 Actinomycetes bacterium
CGCTATTCGGATGGAAAGCCACAACCATCCCTCAGCAATTGAGCCCTATCAGGGTGCGGCAACCGGAGTGGGCGGCATATTGAGGGATATCTTCACCATGGGTGCGCGCCCGATCGCTTTGTTCGACTCGCTTCGAATGGGTCCTATAGACAACGCCAAGAATCGCTGGATTTTTTCCGGGGTAGTCGGCGGAATCTCCGGCTACGGAAATGCCGTAGGAGTCCCAACGGTCGGTGGAGAGATCGTCTTTGATGCCACGTTCAGTGCCAATCCACTGGTCAATGTGGCGGCAATTGGGATTCTGCCAAAAGATCGATTGGTTCTGGCCAAGGCCTCAGGTGCGGGGAATCTTGCGGTTTTGTTGGGAGCCTCCACGGGAAGGGACGGAATAGGCGGTGTGTCGATCCTGGCGTCTAGCGGCTTCGACGAATCAAGCGCTGCCAAGAGACCGAGTGTACAAGTCGGAGATCCATACGAGGAAAAGAAGCTCATAGAGGCCTGCCTGGAGCTCTTAGACATGAAGATCGTCGTCGGGATACAGGATCTAGGTGGTGCCGGAATAACCTGCGCCACTTCGGAGACGGCGGCAAATGCCGGCATGGGGATGGATGTTTATGTCTCGGAGATTCCTCTTAGGGAAGCGGGAATGGAGCCCTTTGAAGTGATGACCTCCGAGAGTCAGGAGCGCATGCTTGCGATAGTCCAACCCGGTTCTTTGGACAAGGTGGTTGAGGTTGCGAGCAAGTGGGAGATCTCGGCATCCGTGGTCGGCGTGGTGCGCGAGCCAAAGGTGCTCGAGTCAGGGTCCAAGGTGGGGATTTTGCGGGTCTTCGACAGACCTGGAGGGGAACTGCTTGCCGAGGTTCCTGCAGCGTCTCTTGCTGACGAGGCGCCCAAGTATCGTAGGGAGATGCGGGAGCCGGAAGATCTGATCAGCCGGCAATCGATCGAGGCGGGGGCCTATGCGGATCACTCTGACCTCAATCGGGACCTGCTTGAGATGTTGTTCGACCCAAGGTGGATCTACTCGCAATACGACCACCAGCTCTTTCTGAATACGGTTGTCAAGCCCGGCCAGGATGCCACGCTGCTCAAGGCGTCAGGGCCTGGGGTTTTGTACACCGGCAAGGGGATAGGGGCCTCCTCGGATGGAAACTCGCGCTGGTGCGCTGTTGACCCGAGAGCTGGGGCGGCGATGGTGGTTGCGGAGTCGGCGTTGAACGTTGCTCTGGTGGGAGCCGAACCGGCATGTCTTGTCGACTGCTTGAACTTTGGGAATCCAGAGCATCCTGTGGTCATGTGGCAGCTATCCGAAGCGATCGATGGCATTGCGGAGGCCTGCACCGCACTAGGCATTCCCGTGGTTGGAGGCAACGTTTCGTTCTACAACGAGGCAGACGGCGCAGACATCGATCCGACGCCGGTGGTAACCACCCTCGGCGTGGCAGCGACCCTATTGCGAAAGCCGCCCGGAATTGGATTCACGAAGATGGCGTCTTTGGTTCTAATTGGGGAGACCGAGCGGAATCTGGCGGGGTCGAGGTGGGCGTATCAGCTGAAGAACGACAGATCGGGCAAGTTGCCCAAGCTGGACCTTCTCGCCCACCGGACGCTCCTTGGTGCAGTTCAGGCTCTTGTTGGGAACTTCGAGCAGTATTCGATCTCGGCTATGCACGATGTCTCCGACGGCGGCCTGGCGCTCGCTCTGGCGGAGATGGCCTTGCAGGGAGGTTTTGGTGCGGAGATATCAGATGGGGTGATCAAGGACTATGTCGAGCTTTTCTCGGAGTCCCCATCAAGGGTTCTAGTCGCCACAGACGATCCCGAGTCGGTCCTACGTTACTTGGAGGGGTTGAATCTGAGAGCGAGTGTAATAGGCGCAGTGACCGGTTCAAGGCTCAAAGTCCCTGGTTTAGTGGATCTAGAACTTGATGAGTTGCGGGAAGCCGTCAGGCGGAATACGATCAGCTGAGGCGTTTCTCGAGCTCTGCCAAAACTGAGTCAGGGACCTCCAAGTCGCCTTCGCCGATGCAGATTTTCAATCCAGTCTTGTATGTTCCGTGGTAGTCGGAGCCGCCTGTGGCGACCAAAGACATGGACCTAGCCAGTTTGGCAAGCGACTCCCTTTCTTCTGCGCTATAGCGCCCATAGTAGGATTCCAGGCCGACAAGGCCGTACTCTTTCAGCTCCCTCAGGTAGGAGGGGAACTCGCTGTCCTCTGCCTCCAGGGATTTCGGATGGGCAAGCACCGCCAGCGCGCCAGATGCCTTTACAAGCTCGATCGCCTCTTTGGGGCTCAGGAGAACCTTGGACACGTAGAATGGCCGGCCTTTGGCCAGGTATCGATCGAACGCCTCCTGGATCGACGTGACGATTCCCTTTCGCAGCATGACCGCAGCAAAGTGCGGCCTTCCGAGGTTTGGACCACCGGCCTCTTCCATCAGCTCGTCCCAGGTGATCGGGAAGCCAGCCTCTGCCAGCTTTGAGGCCAAGACCCTGTTGCGTTGGGTCCTTGCCAGCTGGATTTCGACGAGCCGGTCCTGCAAAGGGCCTGAGGTTGGTTCGAGGAAATATGCCAGAAGGTGGAAGGTCCCGCTCTGGAAGATGCAGGAGATCTCGACCCCAGGGACAAAGCCAATACCCAGCTCTTCGGCCCGTTTTCTGGCGATTTCTACTCCGTCCATGCGGTCGTGGTCGGTGAGGGCAACACTTTGGCATCCAGCGTCTTTGGCGAGCTCGATGATTGTTTGTGGGGAGTCAGAACCGTCAGAAAATCTAGAATGGGTATGCAGGTCTATCATCGTGCGCTCTTATCAGTTGTCCGAGTTTTCATTTTCAAGGGTATTGCTTTTGCTGATAACTAAGGACGATTCCTAAGGCTTATGGTTAAATTTCGACTAGGTTTTTTATTGGGCATTCGATTATCTTAGGTTGACGGTACTTGGCGGCGTACTCTGCTGTACAGGCAACCAGGGCCTTGTTGTTAGACATGTACGGGGAAGACGAGCGAATTTATGTCCTTTGCAAAGGACCCGAAGTTAGGCTTTGAAGGAAAACCTGGGCAAGAAAGTCCCAGTGGCTCGGTGCAACCCAAATCTATATTCAAGATTCTCCCACCTGCCAACGCGGGTTGGCCCAAGAACACAGTCTCGCTCGACAGGGATGGGCCTGCTGACTCTCCCGAAGAAGCCTGCGGCGTATTTGGGATAAAGCTGGAGAACGCTTCGGTTTCGCATCTGACATTCGACGGTCTTTATGCGCTTCAGCATCGTGGTCAGGAGTCGGCTGGAATCGCCGTCTCGGACGGCGAGGGCATTACCGTCGTCAAGAATATGGGTCTTGTGAGCAACGTCTTTGACGAGCGAACCCTTCTGGCCCTGCCAGGGGGCATGGCGATCGGCCATACGCGGTACTCAACTACCGGAGCTTCGAACTGGAAGAATGCCCAGCCGATCTTCAGGGCTGTTGGAGAGACCGGCTTCGCTCTCGGCCACAACGGAAATCTCACCAATACTGCTGAGTTGGCGGAAGATATTGGATTGCTGCCGGGTCTGGCCATATCGGATACAGATGCACTTGGCGAACTGATCTCCAGAAACTTCCCGAAAGAGCCGGATTCAGACAGCCTAAGGGACGCGCTCCTGAAGGTGCTTCCAATGCTGAAGGGCGCGTTCTCCCTTGTGCTGATGGATCTTGAAAACCTGATTGCAGTCCGAGATCCAAACGGCTTTCGACCTTTGTGCATGGGAAGTCTTGGATCGGGCTGGGTGTTTGCCTCAGAAAGTCCGGCCTTGGATGTTGTGGGCGCCAAGTTTGTGAGAGAACTTGAGCCAGGCGAGATGGTGGTTGTCTCTCAGGGAGAGCCGAAGAGCTACTTTCCGTTTCCAGCTGAACGGATCGATCCCAAGCTGTGCATATTCGAGTTCGTATATTTCGCGCGTCCGGATTCACGCCTTTTGGGCAAGGAGGTCCACGGCACAAGGCGGCGAATGGGGCAATACCTTGCAATGACGGCGCCTGTAGAAGCTGACATGGTCATGGGTGTTCCGGATTCCGGGGTTCCTGCAGCTGAGGGCTATGCCCTCGAGTCTCAGATCCCCTACGGTCAGGGCTTGGTAAAGAACCGTTACATCGGCAGAACCTTCATAACTCCGGATCAGGCCCAGAGGGCGAATGGAGTCAGGAGAAAGCTGAATACCCTCACTGAAAATATCGCTGGCAAGAGGCTCGTGGTAGTGGACGACTCCATTGTGCGCGGAACGACCACCAAGGCCATGGTGAAGCTTCTGAGGGAAGGCGGCGCAAAGGAGATACACCTTAGGATATCGTCGCCTCCATACAAATGGTCGTGCTTCTACGGGATCGACACCCCTTCTAGGCCGGACCTTCTTGCCTCGGATAGAACCATCGAGGAGATCAGAGAGTACCTGAATGTCGATTCGATCGCATACCTCGATCTCGCCGATCTAAGGAAGGCGATCGGTGCCGACAACGGCTTCTGTGATGCCTGTCTGACTGGCAATTACCCGGTCGAAGTGCCAGTAAGGATCCTCTCTGCCGCCGCTGCTGAGAACAGAGTGGGCTGACGATGGCGAATGGGGCAGATGAACCTTTGACATACGCCTCCGCTGGGGTTGACATAGCGGCTGGTGAAGCGGCGGTATCAAAGATCAAATCGAAGGTGAGAGCCACTTTCTCGAGTGAAGTAGTGTCGGAGATCGGCGGATTTGCGGGCATGTTCGCGCCCGATCTCTCTGGGTACTCCGAACCCGTTTTCGTCTCCTCCACCGATGGCGTTGGCACCAAGTCGCTGGTCGCAACGTGGGCGGACTCGTATGACACCATTGGGGTGGATTTGGTGGCCATGTGCGTTGACGATCTTGTCTGCACTGGGGCCAAGCCGCTGTTCATGCTCGATTATATCTCGATCGGAAAGCTCGACCCCGCTCACATAGAGAGCCTCGTCGGCGGCATCGCAGAGGGGTGCATCATGGCAGATGCATCTCTAATCGGGGGCGAGATGGCGGAGCACCCGGGCATGATGCGAGATGGAGAGTTCGATCTAGCCGGATTCGCTGTGGGAGTTGTTGACCGCTCCAAGCTTTGGGGACCAGGCCGCGTGCTCGACGGGTACAAGCTGATCGGACTGGCATCTCCGAATCTGCGCTCCAACGGTTTCTCGTTGGCAAGGGCTGCACTATTCGGATCGGCCTCGGTCGACGAGATCAAAAGCATTGGGAAAGGTCCTGCTTGGAATGGGTCGGAAAGGACTCTTTTCGACTTGCTCCTAGAGCCCTCGATAATTTACAGCCATGCAGTAAGCAGTATCCCCGACAAGAATGTTATCGCCAGCTGTGCTCACATAACCGGAGGGGGGATTCCTGGAAATCTTCCCAGATCCCTGCCAGCAGGAATGTCTGCGACAATTGAGGTCGCCTCTTTCGAGGTGCCGCGCATATTTCGCGAGATCCAGGGCCGGGGAGGAATCGCCGAAGAGGAGATGTTCAGGGTCTTCAACATGGGGGTGGGAATGATACTCGTGGTCGAACCGCAGGGGGAATCGCAGGTACGGAGTCACCTGGAAAGCTGTGCCATACCTACCTTTTTGCTGGGCATGGTGCATGACGGTGAAGGAGGTGTGAGACTTGTCTGAGTGGCACGCAGCTGCTTTGGAGGAGGTCTATCAGATGGAGGACGAGGCGCTTCTTTCCAAGCTGAAGAACCATATAATCGAGCACTCCACACTTACCGGAAGGTTCATTCTCAAGTCTGGCTTGGAGAGTAGGTGGTTTATCGATGCCAAAAAGACGGTTTGTTCCGCGGAAGGCATGCTGCTCGTTGCCAACGCCATGTGTCGAGTCATCCCAGCTGAGGCTACCGCTATAGGCGGTTTGACGATGGGTGCTGATCCCATTGCTTTCTCCACGGCTGCGATATGCGCCGCTGTTGGAAGGCCGCTTCGCAGCTTCTCGGTTAGGAAAGAGGCCAAAGACCACGGCGGAGGGGGCAGGATCGCGGGCATGCTTCTCGAAGGCGACAAGGTGGTTATCACCGAAGACACCGTGACCAGAGGGACTTCGATGCTCGAAGCTGTGACAGAGGTCAGAGATGCTGGTGCCGAGGTCATTCAAGCGGTTGCGCTGGTCGACAGAGGTGGGAGCGCAAGGCGCATCTTAAGAGATGTTGGTGTCGAGTTCAGGGCGATTTTCAGCGCACACGATCTCGGATTCGACTACGAAGGCGGCTTTAGCTTCTAGCTCTGCTTTATATAGAAAGCAGCTCTCTCGATGCCTTTATGATCTCGTCGGTTCCGATCATAAGAGCCCGTTCAATAGCCGCTGAGAAGCCGAGAAGCGGGATGTCGGGGCTGGCTAGCCTTCTGATGGGAGCGTCAAGACTCCAGAAGGCATGTTCTGAGATCAAAGCTGAAAGCTCGGCTCCTGCTCCGAAAGAGATGTTGTCCTCGTGGACGATGAGGACACGGGAGCATCTGGTGGCGGAGTCAAGGATCGTGGCATGGTCAAGCGGCGAGATGGTTCTAAGGTCCACAACTTCAATATCGGCTTCATCCTGAAGGGCTTCGGCTGCCGCCAATGCGTAATGGCGATGGAGGCCGTAGGTGATGATCGTCAGATCTTTTCCAGGCTTCACTATTTCAGCCTTGCCAATCGGGACCATGTAGTCGGGTTGAGGGATAGGTCCAGATATCAGGCGGTAGGCCTTTTTGTGCTCCAGAAACAAGACAGGGTCCGGATCCAAATGAGCTGAGTTCAGCAGCCCGACCATGTCCTTTGGCGTGCTTGGCACGACGACCTTCATGCCGGGAATGTGCGAGAAAAGCGCCTCTATCGCCTGCGAGTGATAGAGGGCGCCATGAACTCCTCCGCCCCACGGTGTCCGGATGATCATAGGAACATGCCAGCCCCCGTCTGAACGGTAGTGGGCTTTGGCCGCTTCCGAGACGATCTGGTCAAAGGCGGAGTGAATGAAATCTGCAAATTGGATCTCGACTATGGGCCGTTTTCCCAAGAACGCGAGGCCGATGCCGAATCCGACCAGACTGGACTCTGCCAAGGGCGTGTCCAACACGCGCTCCGGGTACTTAGCCCAGAGGCCATCTGTGGCTTTGAAGACCCCCCCCTTGCGACCAACGTCTTCGCCGAGAATAATCGACGAGGGATCGGTGTCCAAGAGGTGCATGAGCGTGCTTCTTAGCGCCTCGATGACGTTTCCTGTTCTCGAAGTCTTGAAGTCCGGCTTCTTGAAATATGCAGGAGAGCTATTTGCTATAACCTTCGCATATACGTGCGTTCCCACGGAGTCAGGAGTTGGGTCTGGTGCTTCCTGGGCCAGAGCTGCCTGAGTGTTGATTTCCTGGACTAGGCGATCTTTGAGCTGTAGCAGTTCGAAATCTGAAGCGATGCCTTGAGATTGGAGGTATTGGGCAAACTTCGTTATCGGGTCGTCCGCCTTCGCCGCTTCGACCTCCTCTCTGGAGCGGTAGTTGCGATCGTCGTCATCTGACGTATGGGGATCGAAGCGATAGGCGATGGCTTCTATAAACGTGGAGCCTCCTCCTGATCTGGCTTTGTCGACGGCGCTTTTCACCGCCGCATAGACCGCCAACGGGTTGTTGCCGTCTACCTGGACTCCTTCTATGTCGTATGCGGCGGCCTTTTTGTAGAGCTCTGTCACGGCGGACTCCATCGCGAGCGGAACCGAAATCGCATAGCCGTTGTTCTCGCAGATGAATACGATTGGAAGGTCGTGTATTCCCGCGAAGTTGAGGGCTTCGTGGAAGTCACCCTTTGATGTTGCTCCATCGCCGAAGTTGCAGATCACGACCTCTTTGGAGCCGTCGAGCTTGAGGCCGTAAGCGATCCCTGCAGCATGGGGAAGCTGTGTAGCGATTGGAGAGGAACCAGTTATCACCCTGGCCCTAGGAAGCGACCAATGGTTCGGCATCTGGCGCCCGCCGGAGTTGGGGTCTTCTGCCTTGCCGAAGATTCCGAGGAACTCCTCGAATGGCGTCATGCCAAGGCCGAGAAGAAGACCGAGGTCTCGATAATACGGGAGTATCCAGTCCTTACCCGGCTTTATAGCCTTGGTAATTCCGGCATGGATAGCTTCGTGCCCCGCGCTGGATATCGAAAACGAGGCCTTTCCCATCCGGTTGAGAGTCCAGATTTTTTGGTCAACGAGCCGGCTAGTGAGCATGATCTCGTACATGTCTCGGAGATCTTTTTCGGTGAGCCCCAGATCCTTGTGATTCAAAATGGCTACTGGACCCGGGTTTGTCGCTTCATTATTGTTTGGACCCGATTGATTTTTTGCTTGGTTAGGGTCGTCACCCGGTTGCGGGATCAACTTCTTTTCCCGATGTTTTCGAGTCCATCCAAACAACGACATTCCCAAACCTTGTGGATTTCTAGCCATTCTTTCACTGTTTGCGCATCCTTGCCAAAGTTTCACAAAAATTTTCAGACCCGCTACGAATTATCTATTCAAGCAAGAGACTGTATAGACTTCTTGTATCAACCCAGAAGATTTTACATGTGTGTATTTTTAGATAGGCAGCATCTGCCAAGTGATTTGTGGCAGGTCGGGTAGGATCGGCGATTATGGCAACACCTAACGTGTCTCATTCAGTGACAATCAGAGCGGAGATATCGCACCGTCCTGGTGCGCTTGGGCGTCTGACTACGGCCATAGGGGAGGCCGGCGGCAACATCTTGGGCTTGGATCTTATAGAGGTAGGCCACGACCTGATTATCAGGGACATTACAGTGCTGGCGACTGATGACGATCATGTCCTGAAGATTCGTGCCGCGTGTGAAGCGGTGGAGGGTGTCCACATACGGAGCATATTGGATAGGGTGTTCAGGCTTCATCTTGGGGGAAAGATCGAGGTCAGAGGGAAGACACCTATCAACAACAGAGATGATCTTTCGATGGCTTACACGCCTGGTGTTGCCCGAGTCTGTCTGGAGATTGTCGACAAGCCGGTTCAAGTACACACATATACGATAAAAGCCAACACTGTCGCTATCGTGAGTGACGGAACTGCGGTTCTCGGTCTTGGCAACATCGGTCCCCATGCTGCCATGCCGGTCATGGAAGGCAAGGCGCAACTCTTCAAGGAGTTCGCCGGGATTGATGGTTTTCCGATCTGCTTGAACGTCAACTCCACGGAGGA
>JAJYVK010000042.1 GCA_021792075.1 Actinomycetes bacterium
TGGAGAATTGCTGGGCGCTGACTTGGAAATTCCTCCGGATCTGGATCTCACTTTGGATCGAGGGTCTGAAACTGGCAACAGTGAACCTTGATTGTTGGTGTTAGGCTGTGTGGCTGCTGGGATAGAAGTGGGCGCAAATGTCGTCGGTTGACGGTGTCAAAACGGGGTATGAATTGGAACAGGGAGATCACCTGGTCGAAAAAGTGATGGCAACCCATATGGCCAAATGGGGAGCTATTGCATCGCCGGTTTTGCTGCTGGTCTCCTTCTTGATCTGGTCAACTAAAGGCCTGGAGTCGTCGGCATACGCGATTGTCCTGGTCGTAGTAAATCTTGTGGTTACTGCGAAGCTGATGGAGATAGGTGGCCGGATTTCTTTGTCGGCACTGATGGGAGCTGCGGTAGGTGGCTTTATATTCGATCTAGTACTTTTGAGCGCTGCTGTTATACCATTTGCAACTGCATCATGGATGAACCTTTGGGCACTGGGGTTGACTCTGATCGTGACGCATTTGGGTCTTGTGATTTTTGAAGCTAGTACCATTTCAACTCGTATGGCCTTCATGGGCCTCCGTCAGAAGAAGTAAGGAGCTAGGTAGTCAGGTGTTGCTCGCTGGAATCAACTTCCCTCCAATCTCCGACGTCCTTAATTGGAGGTCTATCCTTTTTAGCGGCACCCCTTTTGCCCTAAATAAGGTCGGACTCATTACGCTTGCGGCAACGGTCATCACTCTTTTGCTGTTTTTCGCCGCCGGCCGTCAGGCGAAGCTTGTTCCAAGCGGAGTTCAGAACTTCGTCGAATCGATTGTCGATTTCATTCACAACTCCATAGTTGTCGATGTCATGGGACCTGATGGATTAGCTTGGGCGCCATACCTGACCGGGCTCTTCTTTTTTATATTTATCAGCAACATCTTCGAGGTCATCCCGTTCATACAGATGCCCGCAACAGCGAGAATGTCAGTACCTGCACCTCTTGCTCTAATCGTTTGGGTGACCTTCATAACGGTTGGAATAAAAGCCCAGGGGGCAGGTCACTACTTCAAGAATGCCGTCATACCGCCTGGTGTTCCTGGGCCTCTTCTCGTGCTCCTGATCCCGCTCGAGATACTCTCGAATTTCATAGTCAGGCCATTCGCTCTGGCTGTCCGTCTCTTTGGGAACCTTCTGGCTGGACATCTTCTGCTTCTCACGTTTGCGGTGATCTCGGAAGCAATGTTCGTGAAAAGCGTAGGGTTGGTGGTGCTGCCGCTACCGTTTGCGATGTTGACCGCGCTTACAGGGTACGAGATTTTCGTTAGCGCGCTTCAAGCTTTCATCTTTACGATACTGTCTGCCCTGTACATCTCTGAGGCGATGAAGGCGACACACTAAGGATTTTATTGGCACTGATTCGAATTAGAGAGGGAGATTGGCGGAATCGATCAAGGTCATTTATAAGCGTGATTGTGGGGGTGTAAGATCTCTCCAATCATTTAGAACAAGGATCCCACAGGATTCGAGTTCTATCGGGGAATGTCTCCCCACGTCACAATATGTAGTAGTTGTTAGCTAATTGGTGCGGGCCCACCCAGCCCATTAGGAGGTTTTCGGGTGATTAATGTAATGTTGGCCGTCACTGCGGCCGCTACGTCAAATGCTGACCTAAGGATAGGCCTGGCGGAGATCGGTGCTGGTCTCGCCTATGGACTTGCAGCACTTGGGCCAGGTATTGGTATCGGTCTTATCTTCAGCAGCGCGATCGCTGCTATCGCGCGTCAGCCTGAAATGGCCGGTCCGGTCCGAACCCTTGCGTTCATTGGTTTCGCATTGGCAGAGGCACTTGCACTTATCGGATTCGTTGTATTCGTCCTGCTTAAGTACACCGGGTAATGAATACAGTGATTTTTGCAGCCACAGCAGCTAGCTCATCTGGTTCGTCCAATCCGATTCTTCCGGCGACCGGCGAGATCATTTGGTCCGTTTTGTCTTTCGCGCTCTTGTTGGTTGTGCTCGGCAAGTGGGCGTATCCGCCGGTGAAGAAGATGATGGCCGATCGCGCGGACAAGATCAGGGGTGATCTTGACGCTGCCGACTTGGCCAGGGCCGAAGCCCAGCGGACGCTTGAGGAGTACAGGGAGCAGCTGGCTCAGGCCAGGAGGGAAGCCACGCGTATCCTGGACGAGGCACGACAAACCGGTGAGGCGCTTCGTGCGGATCTTCTCGCAAAGGCGGAGGAGGATGCTGCGAACGTCCGTGCGCGCAATGAGGAGGCTCTCAGAGTCGACCGCCAGAGAGTCATCGCGGAACTCCGTGGTGAGGTGGGTTCTTTGGCTCTGGAGCTGGCTGAGAAGATTATCGATGCAGAAGTGGACAGGGCTGCATCTCAGGCTCTAATCGACACCTTCATCTCCGAGATCGGAGCTACGCAGGCGTGAGAGAGTCACTAAGAGGGTACGCTCAGGGCATCTTGTACCTTGCAAGTAGGGCCGGAAGGCAGGATCAGGTCGTCGACGAGCTGAGAGAGTTCAATAATCTCTTGGTGTCGCAGGAGATGCTTGCGGAGGTGATCTCCGACCCATCGGTGCCGGCCAAGAAGCGTCAAGCTATCTTGGGCGATCTGCTCGTGTCGAAGGTTGACCCCCTTGTGATCCGGCTGCTTCAGTCTTTTGTTGGCACTGAAGAGCCAAGGTCGGTGCTGGACGCCGTAGGGGAGCTAGTCCGACTGACCAGCGGCGAGGAGATTTCGACTCTCGACGGAGGTTTTGCAACCGTAGGCCGGATCGCCGGTTACTCTCAGGCTCTTTTGGAGTCGATTGACGGTACGGGCGGCCTCGAGCAAGTGGAGGGGGAGCTTTTCAGGTTCGCACGGATCGTAGAGTCCGACTTGCGCCTGAGGAGAGTCCTATCGGGTGTCGGTTCAGATTCTCGTCAGAGGAAGCTGCTCGTAACAGCGCTTCTATCAGGAAAGGCAGATGAGATCACTCTGAAGATTGCCGAGTTTGCAGCCTCTACCGACAGGTTGAGAGACTTCGTCGAGGTTCTTGATTCAGTAGTCGCAAGAGCTGCCATGCTCCGTCATCGCAAGGTCGCGGTCGTCCAGTCTGCCACCGAGTTGACCGCAGCCCAGATGGATCAGATCTCCGCTGCTCTATCAAGAGCGGTCGGCTCTGACGTGGAAATGCGAACGAGTGTCAATCCTTCCTTAGTGGGCGGGGTGGTTGCCGTTGTGGGAGACACCGTTTTTGATGGAAGTGTTCGAAGGAGAATTGAACAGCTTCGTGTACGTCTTGGCCTACCGGCCACAGTCAAGTCAAGGGAGCGATACTGATGGCTGAGTTGACCATCAACGCCAGTGAGATTGCCTCAGCGGTAAAGACCTATATAGAGGATTACAAAGCTGGCATCGAGGCAGAGCAGGTCGGGCACATCTTGGAGATCGGAGATGGAATCGCCAGGATCTCTGGATTGCCCAATGCGGCAGTAAACGAACTGCTGGAGTTCGAATCAGGCAAGTTTGGTTTGGCGCTCAACTTGGATGAAGAGTCGATCGGTGCCGTCATCCTTGGTGATACCTCGGGCATCGACGAGGGGCAGATCGTAAAAGCGACCGGAAGAATCCTTTCGGTGCCGGTCGGGGACGGTTTGCTTGGTCGAGTTGTCAATGCCCTTGGCGAGCCGCTGGACGGCAAGGGACCCATCGAGTCTTCGGTTACCCGCCGTCTGGAGGTTCAGGCTCCGGGTATTACTCAGCGTCAGCCGGTGACCGAGCCGCTGCAGACAGGCATCAAGGCAATCGACTCCATGACCCCGATAGGTCGTGGTCAGCGAGAGCTGATCATCGGAGACCGGAAGACGGGAAAAACTACCATTGCACTCGACACCATCATCAATCAGAAAGGTGCCGGCGTAAAGTGCATTTACGTTGCGATTGGGCAGAAGGGCTCGACAGTGGCGTCAGCCGTAGCCGTACTCGAGGAGCACGGCGCAATGGAGTACACAGTCGTTGTCGCCGCGCCAGCTTCGGATCCCGCACCGTTCAAGTATCTCGCTCCCTACGGGGGATGCGCGATGGGACAGCATTGGATGGAGTCAGGTGAGCATGCGCTTATCGTCTATGACGATCTCTCTAAGCAAGCTGAAGCGTACAGGCAACTAGCCCTCCTTCTGAGAAGGCCGCCAGGACGTGAGGCCTATCCTGGGGATGTCTTCTATCTGCACTCTCGGCTTTTGGAGCGCGCGGCGAAGCTCTCTGATGAGAATGGAGGCGGTTCTCTGACGGCACTGCCGATCATCGAGACTAAAGCCGGTGACGTTTCCGCCTACATCCCAACCAATGTTATTTCGATCACTGACGGCCAAGTGTATTTGGACTCCGACCTCTTTTACTCCGGAGTTCGTCCTGCCATTGACGTTGGTATCTCGGTTTCTCGAGTAGGTGGAGCCGCCCAGATCAAAGCAATGAAGTCGGTGTCAGGAACCATGAAGCTCGACTTGGCGCAGTTTCGCGAGCTAGAGGCCTTTGCCACATTTGGATCGGAGTTGGATAAAGTCTCTCAGTCGCAGCTCGATAGGGGTTATCGTTTGACGGCGATTTTGAAGCAGAGGCAAAACGCTCCTGTTCCGGTCGAGGAGCAGGTCATCGCGATCTACGCAGGAACCTCAGGGAAGGTGGACGACATCTCTCTACCGGCGATTCCCCACTTCATGGAACAGCTGATCGAGTTCTTCAGAGCTCGTCACGCCGATATGCTGGCATCGATTAGGTCTACGGGGGCTCTGCCGGACACTGCTCAGCTCGATGAGATCATCTCTGAGTTCAAGTCAGGCTTTGATGACTCGTCTGTAAAGGGAGCATGAGACAAAGTGGCAGGTGGTCAGGAGAGGATTCTCCGAAGGCGCATCAAGAGCGTCCAGTCAACGAAGAAGATAACGAAAGCCATGGAGTTGATAGCCGCTTCACGCATTGTCAAGGCCATGGCAAGGATTTCGGCTGCCAGGCCATATTATGAGGAGCTGGTAGGCGTAGTGCGGGATTTGTCTGCCTCTTCCGGTTTGCCGAAGAGCGTCTTTTTGGGAGCGGCTCCGGTGGCCGATAAAAAGGGAATCCTGGCTATCACTGCCGACAGGACCCTCTGCGGAGCCTATAACTCCTCGGTGTTGCGTGCAACCGAGAGGCAGATCCAGTCATTCAAGAAAGCTGACAAGGGCCTCTTCTTGATAGCTGTCGGGCGCAAGGCTAACTCGTATCTGAAATACAGGGAAGTCCCGATCGAAGCTTCATTTACCGGTATTACTGACCGTCCGACATATGACGATGCGAGAGCGATTGCCGCGCCGCTTCTTGAAGCGTATGAATCTGGGCAGGTGGAGAGCTTTGATATCATCTCCAACCGCTTCTATTCAGCAGGCAATCAGCAGCTCGAGGTGACTCCCCTGCTGCCTTTGGATCCTGCCAGGTTCGGCTCGACCGAGAGTGTTCAGTCTTTGGACTTCGAGATCGAACCATCCCCGGAGGCTATCGTCGATCCCCTCCTTCGAATGTTCGTCGAGGAGACGATATTTGCAATTCTGCTCGAGGCTTCGGCTGCTGAGCATGCCGCAAGGCAGCGAGCCATGAAGGCGGCATCAGACAATGCGGAGGAACTCATAAAGACACTCAGCCGCGTTATGAACAGGGCCCGCCAGGATTCGATCACCACCGAGATCACTGAGATTGTTGGTGGTGCTGAAGCATTGGGGTCGGGCTCAAAGGTGATCGACGAGTCTTACCTAATGGCTTATTCGAAGATGGAGCCCGCCGATGCGTGATTTTCGAATCCTAGTTGTATTATCCACCGAAGGTGCTTTCCACGCTATTGATAGGAGCATTGTGCAATGAGTACCGTGGCCGACATGGCAATGAAGACTGAAGACGGCCGAGTGGTCGCAATTGCAGGTCCTGTGGTGGATGTGGAGTTTCCACCAGAGTCCATTCCTGAGATTAACACCGCTATAGAGATGGACTTGGTGATAGATGGAGAGACCGTGACTATTGTTGCCGAGGTTGCGCAGCAGATTGGCGAGGGTCGTGTTCGTTGTATCTGTCTGAAGCCGACCGACGGGCTTCGGCGAGGAGCCGTGGTGCGCAACACAGGCAAGGGGATCTCGGTTCCGGTAGGCAATGCAGTCCTCGGACACGTCTTCAATGTCGTAGGAAAGCCCCTCGATGTCGAAAAGATCGAAGGGATAGAGGACACTTGGGAGATTCACAGAGACGCGCCTCTCTTCGCCGATCTAGAGCCACGTGCCCAGATGTTTGAGACTGGCATCAAGGTCATCGATCTTTTGGAGCCGTATGTTCAAGGTGGGAAGATCGGGCTATTCGGCGGTGCAGGGGTAGGCAAGACGGTTCTGATCATGGAGATGATCAACCGAGTTGCCCAGCACCACGGTGGTGTGTCTGTTTTTGCCGGCGTTGGAGAGCGCACCAGAGAGGGGACGGACCTCTGGCTCGAGATGCAGGAGTCGGGAGTCATCGAGAAGGCCGCCCTCGTCTATGGCCAGATGGACGAGCCTCCAGGAGTCCGCCTTCGGGTGGCCCTTTCCGCTTTGACCATGGCGGAGTACTTCCGCGATGTCAAGGGTCAAGACGTGCTCTTGTTCATCGACAACATCTTCCGATTCGTCCAAGCCGGCTCCGAGGTTTCCACGCTACTGGGTCGCATGCCCGCAGCCGTGGGATACCAGCCGACACTTGCTGACGAAATGGGCGCACTTCAGGAGCGAATCACCTCGACCAAGGGCCGTTCGATTACCTCGCTGCAGGCTGTGTATGTTCCTGCAGACGACTACACTGACCCCGCCCCATTCACCACGTTCACACACCTCGACGCAACAACCGAACTTTCCCGTCAGATCGCCTCACTTGGGATCTACCCTGCGGTGGATCCGCTTGCTTCGACATCGAACGTCTTGGCTCCTCATATCGTTGGCGACAGGCACTACAACATAGCGGTTCGCGTGCAAGAGGTTCTTCAGCGTTACAAGGAGCTCCAGGACATCATCGCGATTTTGGGCATGGACGAGCTTTCCGAGGAAGACAGGGTCACGGTGTATCGGGCCAGAAAGATTCAGAGGTTCCTCTCTCAGCCCCTCTTCGTGGGCGAGGTGTTTACCGGGTTGAAGGGGATCTACGTGCCGATCCAGGAGACAATCGAGTCCTTCGAGGCTCTTGTGAACGGTGATCTTGACGAAGTGCCGGAGCAGGCATTCCTTAACGTTGGAGGCGTCGAGGGAGTCCTAGCCAAAGCCAAGGCACTTCAGGAAGGCTGATCAGTGGCTAACCCCTTTCCTTTTTCGCTGGTGACTCCGGAACGCACAATGGTTAAGTGCGACGCCACGATGGTTATCCTGAGGACCGGTGGAGGCGATATCGCCTTTTTGGCCGGCCACGCGCCTTTCATCGGCAATCTCGAGCCATGTGTCATGGAGGTGACGGCGGCTGACGGCTCCCTAGTTAGGGCAGCGGTCCACGCAGGCTTTGTGCATGTCGCCCACTCCGTGGTGAGGGTCCTTGCTGACATTGCTGAGCTGCCCGATGAGATCGATGTCGAGCGCGCCAGGCGCGCATTGGCGAGAGCCGAGGAGAAGCTCATCGGCACAAATGACGCGAGTGCAGAGGCCGCTCTTAGAAGAGCACACGCAAGGCTTGAGCTGGCGGGAGTCCGCGACGCTGTCAAGTAGTCTGAAACGCAGAAGCTTTTGAGGCCGAATGGACCGGATGCGGTCCTGGTGGAGGAGCATGAAGCGTTACCGGATAGGTCTAATCCATCAATTTTCCGAGCACCATTCTCACAAGGTTGACGGTCTGCGCGGTGCGCTCGGCGGCTTCGGTGTTGGAAGGGTTCCACCCCACATAACACTGGTTCCTCCTACGAACCTGCACCCCAAGGAGATCGATGCAGAGATCTATCGTTTGCGGGTCATGGCTTCGGAGACAGCGCCTTATGTCCTCGAAATTGGCCCGGCGGGAAGCTTTATGCCTGTTTCATCAGTTCTATATCTTTCGGTGGCTGGCGACGTGGAACAGTTGGCCGCCCTGCAGAAAAGGCTCGTGGCTTCCAAGCTTTACAAGCCGAATTCGAGGCCTTTCGTTCCCCACGTCACACTGTTGGAGCCTGTCGATCAGCGAGATGCGGAGGCTGCGCTGGAGATCATCAAGGCCCCGCTATTCGAGCATCGCGCAACATCTTTTGAGATGATGGTCAGCCCGTCTCAGGGGTATTGGGAGGTCTCGAGCGACTTCAGGTTCAGCCCGTCCAGGCGGCGATACGGAGGAGGGATTTCTCTCGAGATATTCTCTCATGCGAGTGGCGACGTTGCCATTTATGCCTTCGTGTCCGAGCACGGAATCTCTCAGGGCCTGTTTTGGCCTTCCTATGATCGGCGCTTGAGAAGTGACGGCCAGTCGAATCTGGTGATCTCCGTATACAGTGAGGGCAAGCTGGTTGCCTGCGCGAGCGCAGTTCTTCACTCGACCGTCGCCCTTATAAGAGCTGTCGTCGTAAGGATGGATGCGCAAAGGGTCGGCTTGGGCGCTTTGGCTTTGGATGAGCTTCTCTATCAGCTACAGCTTGGCGGAGTTGAAGTGGCTTTTGTGATCTCGAGCGAGGCACACGAAGGTTTTTTTCGCAAATGCGGTGCAGCTCCTGCGACGGTTGGCCGCTGGCTGATCGACTACGAAAAAGGTATGACGCTGAATTCCTGGAGCTTCTCGAGCTTGTGATGGGCGTCGACCTTGCGAACGGTCCCGGATTTCGAACGCATTACAAGGCTATGGGTGTATGCACCTGTGGAGCTGAAACGGACCCCTGGCATGAGTTCTCCATCGGTGACGCCTGTCGCCGCGAAGAAGCAGTTGTTCGAGCTGACAAGATCGTTGGTGGTCAAGACGCGGTCGAAATCGTACCCTAGCTCCTGAGCGGCTTTCTTCTCCTCGTTGTTCCTTGGCCAGAGCCGCCCCTGTATCTCGCCGCCCATGCACTTCAGAGCGGCGGCTGCGATGATTCCCTCAGGGGTTCCGCCAATTCCGAAAAGTATGTCCGAGCCTGATTCAGGCCATGCCGTGGAAATTGCGCCTGCTACATCCCCG
>JAJYVK010000043.1 GCA_021792075.1 Actinomycetes bacterium
GAGTTTGAGATTGTCACCTCAAAGACATGGTCGGGTTTCAACTACTATCTGGGAGATCTCAGGTCAAGGGTTGCCGTAAACGTGGATCTCCCGATTCTGTCTAGCTCACTGCCTCATCTCGTAGCGCATGAGGCCTACCCTGGGCATCACAGTGAGCATGTCCGCAAAGAAGTGAGCCTATACAAAAGGAGGAGTCAGATGGAGGAGTCCATCTTTTTAGTTGGGACTCCCCAATGCCTTATTGCCGAAGGCCTCGCTGATTTCGGTCTTGAGATTCTCTTTGGAGGCGATGAGTCTACGGCTGTGTCGCAGCTTATGATAAGGCGAGGTGTCAACTATCCCGATCAAGATCTGAAAGAGGCACGCGGCGCTTTCGAAACGCTGTCGAATGTCAGGGCGAATGCTGCCTGGGATCTCCATCAAGACGGAGTTGCTCCAGAAGTGGTTGCGGAGCGCCTTGAACGCGATGCCTTACTGTCTCGGCCCAGAGCCGACAAGTCGGTTGAGTTTCTTACCGATCCAACCTGGCGCGCTTATATAACCTGCTATGTCGAGGGTTACCAGCTGGTCAGATCTTTCGTAGGGTCGCCGGATAGGGTGTCGGAAACCGCTAGAGTTGCCAGATTCAGCCGGCTCATAACAGAGCAAGTCCTTCCCAAGGACTTGGAGGTCTAGTCCCGGAAAGATCCAGCCGAGTGGCGGACTGGGAAAGTCCGGGAAAGTTCACTATAATTTCTCAAATGTCCGAACGTAGTCGTAACTTACCGCGCCGATCTTGTCTATCGGTACCTGGGTCCTCTCAAAGGTTTTTGGAGAAGGCTCCCACAATCAATGCTGATATGTCGTTTCTGGATCTAGAGGATTCAGTGGCTCCTTTGGAAAAGCCTGCAGCAAGAGCTCGGGTAGTACAAGCGATCCGCGAACTCCAGTGGGATGACAGGGTTCTCTGCGTCCGAGTAAATGCCTGGGATACCAGGTGGACCTATGAAGACGTCATCGAGGTTGTCGGCCAAGCCGGGGAACGATTGGATGAGGTGATGCTTCCCAAGGTCCAGAGCGCATCAGACGTCATCGCATTAGACCTCCTTTTGACTCAGGTCGAGATAAACTCTGGGCTTCCGAGGGGTCACATAGGCATCGAGGCCCAGATTGAGTCCACAAAGGGATTGATCAATGTCGAAGAGATCTGTGCCGCATCACCGAGACTGGAGACGATCGTCTTCGGTCCGGCTGACTTCGCTGCCTCGATGGAGATGCCGGTTTTGACCGGTGGTGTCCAGATAAGCGAGTATCCGGGTGACCATTTCAACTACGTCTTTTCGAAGATCTTGATGGCCGGAAGAGCGAATGGTCTTCAGGTCATTGATGGACCCTTTTTGAAGATTAGGGACCTTGAGGCTCTAAGGGATTACTGTTATAGAACAGTTACCTTGGGGTACGACGGGAAGTGGGCTCTCCACCCCGACCAGGTCACATTGATCAACGAGCTGTACTCCCCGTCTCAGGAGCAGTTCGACAAGGCGAATGACATCCTGGACGCTTACAGGGCCGCCACAGAGGTTGACCTAATGGGCGCCGTAATGTTTGGGGACGAGATGATTGACGAAGCAAGCCGCAAGATGGCTACAAAGTTCATTGCTCGAGGCCAAAGGGCCGGGATGAAGAGATCACCTAAGTAATTCTTCTGCCTCCTCCCGCCGCCGAAACTCTGCTGCTGTCTTGCGGAGCGGCTGGAGGAGGATAGATCTAGAAGAAAAACGAGGTTACTATCAGGGCAACCCCAGCTCCAAAAATGCCAAGATATAGCGGCTCGATAGCGCCTGCGGACGCGGTCATTATTGCAGAGAAGATCACCCAAAGGCCGCTTTGAAGATTTGGAAGCACATATCGCGGCAATAACCAGAAGATGGCGACTTCAATTATCGACATTCCAACGAAACCTATGCCGATCCTTCTTATCGTCCTGCTCTTTCTGACCGAAACCAGGACTGACGAGATCAGAAAAGCCAGAGCTCCGATCAACGAGATAGTGATGAGGCTGCCGATCTTGCTGTAGTATCGTCCGGCCGAGGGTATCGAATCGCTCGAGATCGTATAGCTGAAAGGGATGTTCTTGATCACCTGCTGGGCGCTCAAGTCATTTGAAGCGATGATCTGTGCGATCGCGGCAGATAGCTGGGGGCCGCCCAAGATAATCGGCTGGTCGTTCAATCCGATGAAATGCTGTTGGACCTGTAGGGCTGCGTTTGCGAATTCGTTTGCAACTGCAGGCTGCGTGAGTGCCTCTTCTATGGCGGGGCGCAGTTCGGCCTCTGGGATCTGCCCTACAATGGGGAACTGGTTTTGAACAGATTTTATTATGAGCTCGCTCACGGTGGACCTGATGGCGGGACTCTTGAGCGCTGCTAGTGCGTAGCTCGGTGCCTGAGCGGAGAGGAGAAGGGTCTGACGCACAACGACTCCGGTCAGAGATATCCATGCAAGTATCAGTCCGAACACCAAGAGGACCCCGGCAACGCGTTGCCTAATGAAGTTCAATGTCTGCAACTCCCTTGGTGCTCTCAGCTCAGGATGGTCCAATCAGGCTAGCATAAGCCAAGCCAGCCTATATGCGAAGTTGGGACCTACTGTCTGCTTAGGGACTGCGAAATCAGCTCTTGAGAAGTTTTCTGGCGATCACTTTAAGAGAAAGTGTCTCGTCTGCACCCTCGAAGATCGAGAGGACTCGCGCGTCTAGGAAGTATCTGCTGACCGAGAATTCCTCTGCATACCCCATTCCTCCATGGATCTGCATAGCCTCTCGTGTGACCCACTCAGCCGCACGGCAGACATACGCCTTGATCATCGATGCCTCAAGCGAGCCTTCGCCTTTTGCCATGAGATTGGCAACGTGGTAGGCAAACTGTCTTGAGGCCTGGATTATCGCAGCCATTCGTCCCAGCTTGGCCTGAGTTAGCTCATACTCCATTATCTCTTGCCCAAACACTTTCCGGTTATTTGCGTAATCCACGGCAGCCTCATACGCTGCCTGCATCACGCCTACGGCTCGCGCCGCCGTTTGGATCCTTCCATTCTCAAAGCCTTCCATCTGGAAGTAGAACCCTTTGCCCAAGCCGTTTTCAAGTCCCACCAAAGAGTCGGCCGGGACCCACCAGTTCTCGAAGGAGATCTCATAAGAGTGCATTCCTCGGTAGCCGATGGTCTCGATGGGTCTGCCCTCCATTCGGCCGACCGTCCCAGACGGGCGGGTGTCCTGATTGAAAAGGAAGCCCTTGCCATCACCTCGAGGCTTTTCAACGATGAAGAGAGAGAGGCCTTTGTGCGCCTTGGAACGGTCCGGATCGGTCCGTGCGAGCAGCATGAGCACATCGGCTCGCGCCGCAAAGGTGCACCAGGTCTTTACCCCGTTGACAAGCCACCCATCCTCCACCCGTGTTGCGGATGTTATGAGGTTGGCTACGTCAGAGCCGTAGTCCGGTTCGGTGACAGCCACCGCAGCGAGAACATCGGCTGTCGCCAGCTTCGGAAGCCAGTAATTCTTCTGCTCTGGCGTCCCCCCTCTTATTAGTGCTCTGGCAAGGATTTCAGGTCTGGTTATCAAAGAGCCACCCGCTCCCAGTGATGCCCTTGAGAGCTCCTCTGTGGCAATGATCATGGCCGTGTAGTTGTGGCCTTCACCGGCAAATCCGCCGAACTCGTCAGGGATCGAGAGACCGAAAGCCCCCATTTCGGCCAGCCCGGAGATGATGTCCTCCGGAATATCTTGATTCTCGCGGTGGATATGGTCGGCCCTTGGGACGATCTTGTCTGTCGCAAACCTTCGGAACGCATCTCTCACCATGTCGAGTTCTGGGTCAAGGTGGAGCGGACCCTGTTCAGTGGCGACCGAAGCGACAAACTCGGGATTGCGGAACTTGCTTGCGAAGCTCCTTAGATCATCCAATGAGCCGGGTTTCAGACCCCATTCGTCTTCTCTGCCGAAGGTCTTCGAGGCAAGATCGTGTATCACATCTGCTACGAAGACGCATACGAGCCTGCCCTCGACATTGCCTCTGGCGCCGTAGTCAAGCACCGCACGGCAGGCCTCTACTCCTGAGGCGGCATGGGCGAGGTCGTAGGCTACCACCTGATGACGATCGGGGTCATCCTCTGCCGAAAGACGTATTATCGCCCCATCAACGATTTCCCTGGCCTTTTCGACTACTTCCGCTGCGTATTGCATATCTGGCTCGAACATACAGAAAGAATATACCTTCGACGCCTTCGGTGGCTAATTGGCCTTGGTTGACAGAGTGTTCCCCTATTTTTGCATTCGAGCGATTGTGGTGACGACTGGCGGCAGCATTACAGGCTCATCTGTTACCAGAACATCAGTCATTGCTTCAAGGTATCTGGATTCGGGTGTGTCTCCAAGGGCGACCGGTGCCTCAGCCCAACAGTCCGTCATTTCAAGCCCGAGTTCGTGCACGATTTTCGGCACCGCTATCCCTATATCCGGATGGCGCATAGTTCCCCCGAAAGCGCTGATCGGTGATTCTCCAATTCGACCGGCCGAGGTGATGGCCTCTTGAATGACAATCCACCCGCCGGGCCGTACGGCGCTCGCCATGCGTTCCACCACGACCTTGGGGTCGATTACCTGCAACAGCAAAAATCTGCAAAATGCGAGATCAACTTTTTCGGGGAGCAAAAGCTCCTCTGCCGCCTGCGTGAGAGCTATAACTTGAGTCTCTCTAGCGGCGATTTCGGCAACCTGGTCTCGCCTTTTTGGGTCGATGTCCACTGCAAACACCCTGCCTGAAGGCCCGACGATTTTTCCCAGTGCTACGCTGACGTCGCCGCCACCCGCACCCACGTCTACGCACTTCCATCCGGCGCTTAGTCCCAGCCTCTCCGTGGCGGTTTCCAGAGGTCTTCGGTAAACATCGTCTCTTAGCTCAAATGCCACACGATTTGCCATAACTTTACGCTAGTGTGGTAACCCGTGAATGTGACAATGCTACTTTGTGATTCTGCCGCAGTTGCAGAAGGGAAGCTGTTTATTTTGGGCGGTGGTTGGACCGTTGTCGGGCCTCAACCAACTCCAATGGCAATAGCTTTGAAGTTGGACGTCGCTTGGACCGAACTCGAAGATCCGCACCACTGGGAGCTCTTTCTAGAGGATGCCGACGGCAAGGAAGTGATCTTCGAAACGCCTGAAGGACCGAGGCCCGTTGAGGTAAGAGGTGACTTTCAGGTTGGACGCCCGCAGGGCGCAATTGAGGGCGCACCTGTCTCTGTGAATCTGGCAGTCAATATCGGACCGCTGCCATTCAACCCCGGTCAACGCTTCAACTGGAAATTAGTGGTGGATGGGCAATCCCGGGAAGAGTGGGTGCTTTCATTCTCGACAAGATCATTGGATGAAGCTGGTTTTGGCCAGGCACCAGGAGCTCAGTAATCATGACAATTTTTGAAAGACCTTTTGGAGCCTATCTTGAGGACTTCAAGCCAGGTGACATCTACCGACATTGGCCCGGGAAGACCATCACTGAAGCTGACGATCATCTCTTCTGCATGATAACGATGAATCACCATCCCCTCCATACGAACGCCTATTTCGCCGAGAACGAGACTGTCCAGAAAAGAAACGTCGTAGTGGGGAATCTTGTTTACTCCCTTGTACTGGGGATGAGCGTTCCCGACATAAGCGGGGCCGCAATTGCAAACCTTGAGGTGGAATCCTTGAAGCACCTTCACCCGACTTTTCATGGCGATACCATTTACGCCGAAACCAGGATTCTTGAAGTTGCCGAGTCAAAGTCCAAGCCGGACCGCGGCATCGTTACCGTCGAGACGAAGGGCTTCAACCAGGATGGGCTCGAGGTCTGTTATTTCAAGCGGAAGGTAATGGTTTGGAAGAAGGAATTTGCCCCTGCACGCAAGCGTCCATATTCCGACGCCAACTGGGGCTAGGAATTCTTAGGTAGCGGTTTTGGGTAGGCACCTCTTGGTGGTTGTGTCTGCACCATTGCGAGCCGATGAGACTTATGCTGGGGCACTGTCATTGTTGCGGAGTACTTTCTGCGGACAGCCTGTCGTCCGGCAGACATTGGATCCTTGGATGCGGATTATGTCTCTTCGACCTTCGATCTCTTTCGAACCGAGGAATTGTGGGTTTTTCGAAAGTATGGCTATGGTAGTAGGTACCCATGGCGAGGCTTGAATTTTTCGGAGTTAGAGGTTCGCACCCTACTCCCAAATTAGAGAATCTGAGGTTTGGCGGGAACACCTCATGTGTGGTCCTTTATTCCGATGCCGATCCGGATGGGAGATTTCCCGTCATATTGGACTTAGGGACTGGACTGACGAAATTTGCCGTCCGCCAACCTCTTGATGGCTCGTTCAGAGGCACCGCGCTTCTATCGCACCTTCATTTCGATCACATACAGGGTCTTCCGTTCTTCTCTCCGATCGACAGAAAAGGGGCTCGACTGCTGATTTACGGACCCAGTGAAAGTGGCAAGCCGTTGAGCGAGAGCCTTAGTACCTTGATAGCGTCGCCGTTCTTCCCGGTTACGCTCTCAGATTTGAGTGGTGAGATCATCATTGGCAACGTCGACACATCTGAGATCGTCTTGGATCAGCCGGGCGAGCCCAAGGTCTTTCCACAACTCGTCGAACACACAAACGCGACGTTCGGATTCAGAATCGAATTGGATGGAAAGGTCATTGTCTACATACCGGACCACCAGGCACCTTCGGACGGACTGACCGTCAAGGAGTCGGTGCTGGATCTGTGCAGTGGCGCTGACATTTTGATACACGATGCTCAGTACACTCAGAGGGAGTTTCGTAAAAAGTCACACTGGGGCCACTCCACATATGACTATGCACTTGAGATTGCATCGCGGGCAGAGGCCAAGGTTTTGACATTTTTCCATCATGATCCGTGTCGAAGCGATGAGCAGTTGGAGGAGGTGGAGCGGCACTACCAAAACGGCAATTCCATATCGGCGCTTCATATTTTTGCCGCGCGGGAAGGTGCGTTGATAAAGATCTAATAGTTTTAAGATCTTCTATAGCGTAGGGTTCAAGGCAGAGGGTGTCGGGTGGAAAGCGAAATCAGCATAGAGGGGTACAAGAAGGCTGTAGGGTCGTTTGTCACGGGAATCACGATCGTCACTGCAGCCGGAGCCGACGGTCCTGTCGGCTTCACGTGTCAGAGCTTCACTTCTCTTTCAATTGACCCGCCGACGATTCTTATCTCTGTCGCACAGACATCGAGGACGTTCTCCACCATCGCCCTGAACAGGAAGTTTTGTGTCAATATCCTTAGCACAGGTTCGGCCCGACTTGCCCATGACTTCGCATTTATGGATCCGAGCATTCGCTTCACGACTCATTCGTGGAGGACCACCAGATCCGGCAATCCTGTGTTGGAGGCGGCACTGGCCTGGCTGGACTGTGAAATGATACAGTCAATTGAAGTGGAGGACCACCTGATCGCCATTGGAAAGGTGGTTGGCCTTGGGCAATCAATGGATCACAGGGAACCTCTTACCTATTACCGGGGAAATTTTGGCGAATTCGTTGAGTTGAGCGAGTTCTGAACTCTGAGCCGCATCCAGCGCGGTGGTCTGCCTCTTTTCTCAGGCCCGTCGGCGATTGTAGATTATGAAGCGATAGCAGCCTTCGACTCTTGTTATAAGATCTCTGCGAAGACTGTCGGGTCGAGAAGTGAGGCGAGGTAAGAGATGGCAAGGGTTTATGAGTCAGAGCGGATTGCAGATGTGATGCTCGTGGAACCCCAGTCTTTTGGAGATGATCGCGGCAGATTTCTAGAGTCCTACCGGCGCTCATGGTTTCCACTCGGTCGAGAGATGGTCCAGGCTTCGAGGTCGGACAAGACCGCAGGATCTTTGGTTGGATTGCACTATCACCTCCATCAGGCCGACTACTGGTTTGTGGTTGCGGGGAGGGCTCAAGTAGTCCTTCACGATCTCCGGATCGGGTCAAAGACCGAGGGCCACACTCTTGAGATAGAGGCCGGTGAGGAAAACGAGATCGGAATCTTCATCCCACCGGGAGTGGCTCACGGATTTGCCGCAATCACCGACATGACCCTCACATATCTGGTTGACAGCTATTACAACCCCTCCGACGAGCTTGGTGTGGCATGGAACGACCCAGAGGTCGCCGCTCATTGGAAGGTCGCGTCACCCGTGTACTCTCAAAGGGATGCAGACAACCCGTTCAGGAGAGATATCAAAGAGTATTTGCTCCCGCGTGCAGTAATGCGGTCCTGATCAGATACCCTTTAACTTGAGGATTCTTAGCGTTCTTAGATGGTTTGGTCTTCGCAAGTTCTTACTTTTTGCCAATTATCGTGGAAAACGCCTTGTTGTTGCATTTGCTCCAGCGACGGTAAGTCCGGAGGTAACAGTTGGCTTTATTAGCTTTGGCACTGCTGGCTATAATAATTATCAGTTTCATCGGGGCCGCGTTTTCGTCTAGGGCTCGTTCCGAGAAGAAATCCATTGCGAGTTTTCATCAGCACATGGATCAGCTTTCGGGCGTTGTGAAATCTGAGAGTCACCTTGACGAAGCGGGCTCAGAAACTGGCGGTGACCCGTTCGCATCGATACGATCGCACGTGAAGGTGGTGGGAAAGGCCAACAGCACCAAGTCCGCTGCCTCAGCCAGGAGGCGCTCTTACAGGTCTGGGTCTGCCGGTGTCTCAGGTGGAAAAAGGGGCCGGCCCGCCCGCGTTCAGCATTCGCCTGTTTCGCAGCCACCGAATGCGCGTCAGGCCAATAGCAACGCGCCGCATTTCCAGGCGGAAGCGAACGTTCCGCTCGCCGGGATCGAGGCCGAAAACGAGGTTTCGAGTGGTCGGAGGCGATCTAGTACGACGGGTCGACGAAACAGGTTGAGCTCAAGTGTCAGGAGCAACGGCGAAAAGCTGCACACCCAGATCCTTCACTTCGAGGACAGTACGAGCGAAGGTCTCGAGAGCGAGGCGGACAATGGACTTACCGGTGCCCATAGAAAGGTGAACACCAAGGTTCTGGCAGCTGCGTCAGTTGTGGCTTTGGTGGGGCTCGGTACGATATATATCGCCTTGAGTGGG
>JAJYVK010000044.1 GCA_021792075.1 Actinomycetes bacterium
CCAACGCATGCAAAACTCACTAAACCATGAGTTCAATTAGATGCATGGGATCCAAACCGCCACGCTACCGTGAGCAGGCTCCATTCCAATATCGGCGAGGTTGTGGAGATAATCCATTGTCTCTTTGACCTGGTCCACATTTTTCTCGAGATCGAACCTGGACCTGTCTTTTGATCTCAAAATAGTCCGTATCCTCCCTCTCGCAATGATCGCTGGGCAACGACCAGAACAATCCAGGTCAACAGAGCGCAAGCGGCATTCGAGCCACTTCATGCCAGGCACTCTCAGCGCATCCAAGCTCAGCGCAACTGCTAACTGACCTAGCCCAGCTTGGGCCTGACTCCACGAAGCGAGAGTCCGGAGCATGAACCCTAACACTCGGAATTCCTTTTACCGAGCCAGCGAACGATTCAAGATCATTAGTCGCCCGGTTGAGATCTTTGCCAAAGAGACTTTTAGTCAAGTGAAAATGGACAGCTATGCGATATCACACACCGTCAGCGACCACCGGATACGCTCTTGCTACAATCGGAAGGCATTGCACCCAAGGGCAGACTCTGAACCCCTAGATAAATAAAGCGTCTCGCAACTGTGATCTCCCTATGAGTTCAAGCAACTCTGCGCTAGTAATTATCTCGCTACCCATATTCTTTGCAATCTTGCCGGCAAGACCGATCGGTACCTGCGAATCCTCTATGTCGACTATGCAGCTTGGCAGATCCTCCGAGTTGAAACGCCGAGCTGCCTCTGCGGCCTCCTGGTACGCGAATTCACCACCCGTGGCCCTGCCATCCGTAATGAGGATGCAAAACGGGTGTTCACCCTTTTCTCTGCACTCTCTAGCTTGCATCCTCAATAGGTCGATTCCTTTTGCGAGGGGTGTTATCCCACCGGTGCGTAAGTTGGAAAGCTTTGCGCGTATCATCTCGACAGACCTAGTTGGCTTTTGTAAGACTCTCGCAGTTCCCTCGGCTATAACAATGACGCCGACTCTGTCCCTGGTCTGATAGGCGTCCAGCAAGAGAGACTCGATTACCGCAGACGCAAGCTCGGTTCTCGAATTCATTCCGATTGAACCCGAGAGATCTAAACCAACAAGGATTGTCCGACCTTGCTTGGCAACCTTTTCAGACATCACGATATCTTGAGTCGCCACAAAAGAGCTGGCTGTCGATTCAATGCCGCTGCTTCGGCGGACGACCGCTGACGTGAGAGTCCCGACGACGTCTAGGGCAACGCCGCGCTGATCGACAACCCCATCAACGCCCCTTCGATAGCCAGCCGGAGTAGAACCCTTAGGTCCGCCCCCAATTCTTTCCGAATATATCCCTTTTACCCCACTTTGCGTCACCGAACCCATGATTTGCGCGCTGCCGTGGCCAAAAGTCAGACTCGAGCCCGACGGCTCATTAGGTCCCTTTGGACCTCGCGTTGCCTCTGGGGGAAGGTCCCCCTCATCACTTCTCGATCCTTCCGACTTTGACTGCGGAACATCATCACCCTCCTCGTAGCTCGCTCTCTTCATCTTGTGAATAAGTTCCGTCACCGTCCGAGATTCGTAGCCAACGTCTTGAAGCGGGTCCTTGCGTGCACGATGAGACAAAACGAGAGGTGCAACCGCGCCAATATCTTCAACCTCAACCTCTGAACGTCCCTCTAATGCCGCGCGAGCCGCCGCAGCCCTGGCCATGGTTAGATCAGCCCTCAATCCCTGTGCGCCGTAGCTGATGCACAGCTGAGTGATGGCTCTGAACAACTCCTTTGAGAGGTGCGCGCTGAGCCCAAGATAATGGGCTTGGCTAACGGCCCTGGCTTGACTCAATCGGGATTTGAGCTCCTCTTTCTCATCGTCGAACATGGCACAAAAGGAGTCGGGATCACTGTCAAACTCCAACCTTCTATACAGGGCAAGGCTTCTATCCTCTGGATCAAGTATCCCGTCGCTCTGGACTGACAGACCAAACCTGTCAAGCAGCTGAGGCCTCAGCTCACCCTCTTCGGGATTCATTGACCCGATCAGCACGAACTTTGCCGGAAATACCGCAGAGACCCCGTCTCGTTCAATCCGGTTCACCCCTGATGCTGCCGAGTCAAGCAAGAGATCGACAATATGATCAGCTAATAGATTTACTTCGTCCACATACAGGACGCCTCCGTTGGACTCGGCCAAGAGGCCCCCCGTCGAAGCCACGATGCCATCTGCAACCATCTGGGCGAGATCAACAGATCCCTTGACCCGGTCTTCCGTGGCTCCTGCTGGAACTTCTATGAAAGGAGCACCTGCGGGCAAAAGGTCCGACAAAGCACGCGCTAACGTTGATTTTCCCGACCCCTTGTCACCACGGATCAGCACGCCGCCGATTCTCGGGTCGATGGCATTCAAAAGCAGCGACATCTTCAGCTGCTCCTGTCCAACTACAGCCACAAAGGGAAACTCCCTCACCTTGTCTCCTCCCAACCTTCCGCCTCGAGCATCGCCGACCTAATAGCATCCAACGACTCCTCAGTGGCGTTCCAGAGCCCTCGTTGCGAAGCTTCCAGAAGCCTCTCAGCTATGGATGTGAGAGCGGACGGATTAGATTGTTCGAAGAACTTTCTCACCGATGCATCAGCCACGTATGACTGGGTTACCCGCTCATACATCCAGTCCTCAACGATATTAGCAGTTGCGTCGTAGCCAAAGAGGTAGTCAACCGTAGCAGCCATCTCAAAAGCACCTTTGTAGCCGTGGTGCTTCATAGCCTCTATCCATTTGGGATTGATGACCCGCGATCGCACTACCTTGGCGGCCTCCTCTGCCAGGGATTTCACTTTCGGCCTACCAGGATCGGCCGAGTCACCGAAGTAAGACTTCGGCTCGCTGCCAGAGAGGTGTCTTACCGCAGCTATCATTCCGCCATGATCCTGCATGTAATCATCGGAGTCGAAAATGTCGTGCTCCCGGTTGTCCTGATTCTTTGAAGCCACTTGGATAGCCTTGAACCGTTTGGTCATTGACTCCGGATCGAACTTACCGAAACCACTCGAGCCATAGCTATAGCCAGACCAGGTCAGATACACCTTTGCAAGGTCTTCGCTGGATCTCCAGTTCCTAGCCTCTATCAAAGGCAGAATGCCGGAGCCATATGACCCCGGCTTCGGACCGAAGATTTTCGGCAAATCGATATCCTTTGCCAATGGATTGTCCACCTCGGGACTTTTGGCCGCCACTAAAAAAGCGTCGGAGAGAAATGAGATGACGTGCGGAAATGCGTCGCGAAAGAAGCCTGAGATCCGAAGAGTAACGTCCACCCTTGGCCTTCCCAACTCCTCCCGGGATATAAGTTCGCAGCCAGTCACCCTTCCAGTCTGGGCGTCCCAAATGGGGCGGACTCCCACAAGAGCGAGCGCCTGGGAAATATCGTCTCCCGCTGTTCTCATCGCGGCGGTTCCCCAGACCACGATCCCTACCGAAAGGGGAAATGAGCCTTCCTCTGACTGGTACCGCTCGATCAATGCGTCCGCCAGCCTTTGGCCAACCGCCCATGACTGCATAGAGGGCAGCGCCTTGGGATCGATAGAGTAAAAATTTCGGCCCGTCGGCAGAACCTGCGACATTCCCCGCGACGGGGCACCCGATGGCCCCGAGGCTATGTATCTCCCGTCGAGAGCCTCCAAAACTGCCGCTATCTCTCTCGGAGTTGCACGCAGCCGCGGAACTAAATCATAACAGATCATTTGAGCACTTTGGTGATACGACTCTGGCAGTTGCTCAAGATTGTCCAACCTAAAGCCCGAGTCTTTTAGGAGCCTGATCACAGCCTTCACTTCTGCCTCGACTCGGTCAATCTCTTGCGTCCTTCCAGCCTTTACATCAACACCGAGCCTTGCCGCCACAAGCTGGCGAAGCGAGGGCCGTGCTTCGGATCCAATTCTGGTTAGAGCCGAAATCATGTCGACCTCCGCTTCGCCTTCGAGAATGCTGCCCAATATATGGAGGCCGCCTCTGATCTGGGCATCTTTTATCTCGCAAAGGTATCCGTCTATCTCGCCCACCAAACTGTCGAACTCAGCGTCTTCGAAATCTGGGCTCTCGCCGAGCTTCAATTCTTTCGCGATGTGAGCATCTACTAGTACCTGCCAAATCTCCTCGCGCAGAGAAGGCAACTTCGATGGATCCATCCCCAGATAACGGGCGTGCGCATCAAGCAGCGATTCCAGCTTTGAAAGCTCGTCATAGGTGTCCGCCCTTGTGAGCGGTGGAACCATGTGGTCGATAATCACCGCGTGAGCACGCCTCTTAGCCTGCGTACCCTCACCGGGATCGTTAACCACGAAAGGATAGATCATGGGAATTGCGCCCAAGGCCTGGTCCGGGTAGCAGTTGTTCGAGAGTCCCAAACCCTTTCCAGGAAGCCACTCCAGTGTTCCATGCTTACCAACATGAATGATGGCATCGGCGTTGTACTTTATGTCAAGCATCCGATAAAAGGCCATGTAGTGATGGGTTGGGGCCAAATCAGGCGAGTGGTAGATGGCGATTGGATTCTCGCCAAACCCCCGTGGTGGCTGAATGGCTATGAATACATTGCCCAAGATCATTCCAGGGAAGAGAAATTCTGATCCCTGAAGATAGACAGAGCCCGGGGGCTCTCCCCATGCGGCGACGAGACCCCTTTTTACATCCTCGCCAAAGTTCTCGAACTCTGCCATATACTCTTGGGCCGACAGCGTCAGCTTTGCCTTTTGGACCTGGCTCATGCTGAGCGTCGGCACATCGTAATTGAAGGTATCCATAAGCTCCGCCATGAGCGCGTCGCCGCTTTCGGGGATACGTTCGATTCCGTAACCGGCATCTCGAAGAGCATGCAGCAACGCAATGACTGAGGCAGGGGTATCAAGTCCGACCGCGTTTCCCAGCCGAGACCTTTTAGTGGGATAGGCGGAGATCACAATTGCAACTTTCTTTTCACGGTTGTCTTTGTGACGAAGGTTCGCCAGCCTTGCCACGATCGAACCAACCCTTGCAGTTCGCTCGCGGTCGGCTCTGTAGGCCGTTATATCGCTACCGAAATCGCTATCTGAGTCCACTACCTCCTTGAACGAGAATGGTACCGTAATAATCCTGCCGTCGAACTCGGGAATGGCAACCTGCATTGTGACATCTAGTGGAACTAAACCGGAACTTCTCGACTCCCAGCCTTGCCTATCGCTGGAAGAGACAATCGCCTGAACTATTGGTACGCCAAGCTCCACCATCTCCGATACGTCCCAGGACTGACCATCCGAATCCATCGAGCCCGCAGCAAGAACGGTGGTGACTATGACATCGGGTGAAATCTCTTTGACCTGCCTATACACCGGAGAGTGTTCGCCAAATCCTGCACGAAGTGAGTAGCAGTAGATGGGATAGACATTTAGGCCATGAGCTGCAACTTCTTTCGCCAGCGACTCAACAAAGACTGTGTTGCCAGAGATTAGATGCGCCCGATAGAAGATGATCACCACCTTGGGGGCTTGGAGATCCCCTTCGATGGCCTTGAAGATCCCCACCTCCGGAACCTCCTCAGGAGGTTGGAAACCGTGACCGCTAAACAGACAGGTGTCAGAGACGAAACGGATAAAGTTCGCGTAGTTCTTAATGCCGCCCCTGACTAAATAGTCGAACCCTTGGGTGACGATGCCGCTAGGGACGTTGGAACAAACGGTCAGCTCCGGGTCGGGGATCGACTCTCCCGAGAAACAGAGAAGAGGAATCCCATTCTCCCTACAAAATGCCTTTAGATAGTCAAGGCCTTCCAAGAACGCATCCTTGCCGCCAAGCAGTCTCACGCAGATTAGAGCAGCGCCATCAACCGCCTCTTGCCAGTTTCCAGCCGATACAGAGCAAGCGCGGAGCTCAATCCCCACCCCCTCCAGCTCGTCGGCCACGCTTCGCAGTGTTAAAAGCTCGGTGTCGGCGTTGGTCAGGTACAAAAACAAGGCTTCATTTCCCCCTTAAATGGTCGATATTGATGGCAGCCGCTCGCAGTAGCGCTTCAATGTCTACGTGTTTTATCATGAGACCTGCCAGAAGGTCGATCTGGCGATCTCGGATTTGCGAGAAGTTGATGTCGGATCGGAAACTCTTCGACTGTACTCGCGCCACATAGCCAAGAAACTTCCGGCGAAACTCGTCGCTCTCAAACACACCATGGAGCGTGGTGCCAAAGACGCGCCCTGTTTTACTGACCGCACCTTCTGCCAACCCGACATCAGAAATAGGACGAACCGGCTTGGAGAGCACAAATAGGCTAGATAAATCCCCGCCCGCCACTCTTCCCTGATGAATCTGGTATCCCGCGACAGAAACTCCGCCGAAATATGGCGAGGTTCCGCTGCGGAGCAATGTCACCTTTGAAGGCAAAAAGGTGGTACAGACGTCCAATAACCCTAGCCCTTTGACTTTGCCCTGTTTCGACTCCACCTTATCTTCTATCTCTCTACCCAACATCTGATATCCGCCACATATACCGAGGATCACTGCACCGCGAGAAAGTTGCCGCTTTATGGCCAGCTCAAATCCGATCCCTCTGAGCCAGTTGAGATCATCGACTGTGGATTTGGAACCGGGGATTATTATCAGGTCGGGAGAACCCAGCTGACTCGGAGCAGTTACCATGCGCAGTGCGCAGCCGGCTTCAGTTAATAGCGGGTCGAAATCGGTGAAGTTCGAGAGCTTGGGAAGCGAAATCACCGCGACATCTAGGGCGGAACCATCTGCCACCTGACCTTTGCCATAGTGAGGAAGACCGAGTGAGTCCTCGCTATCGACAAGTGATTCCGCAAAATAGGGTAACACTCCAAAGACCGGCCTTTCGGAAAGCAGCTCGAGCTGGGAGATGCCACGGTCCAAAAGCGTCGCATCTCCACGGATCTTGTTGATTACGAAGCCACATATAAGCGCTGAGAGATGCGGTGGCAGGATTTTGATTGTTCCGTATAGCGAGGCAAAAACCCCGCCCCTGTCTATGTCGCCGACAAGCAATGCCCTGGAGTTGATTCGCCGGGCCAAGCCCAAATTTACTATGTCATTATCGATGAGGTTTATCTCTGCTGGAGAGCCAGCGCCCTCAAGAATTACAACTTCGAAGCGCGAGGCAAGGTCATTGTATGCATCAATGACTACCTCAATTAGTTCACATTTTTTGTCCTGGTAACCGCGCGCGTCGGTCTCAAATAAAGGCTCTCCCATCACCACCACCTGAGAGGTCATCTCAGATGTGGGCTTGATAAGAACCGGGTTCATCACAACTTCCGGATCGATCCTTGCCGCATAAGCCTGTCTTGCCTGGGCTCTTCCGATCTCATAGCCGGCCGGGGTGACAGCTGAGTTCAGTGACATGTTCTGAGCCTTGAACGGCGCGACGGCAACGCCTCGGTCAGAGAGCACCCGGCAAAGAGCTGTCACCAGAGTGCTCTTGCCAGAATCAGAAGACGTGCCGACCAGCATCAGCGAACCCTTAAACCTGCTTGAAACACGCCTCCTACGCTTGGGTGGAAATAGCGCTCGCTCCATTTTCTCAATACCCTGACTATTCGGGACAGCGATCCGCACACCTCCCCGAAGTCCAAACGACGACGTATCCCTTACAAGCACCCCATGCTCTAAGAGACGTTCAAACAAATCCGCGGCATCTCTCACGAAGACAAAGTTCGAAACAGAGGGCAGAGGCATCAAGCCATACGCCTGCAACAACGTGACAAGGCGTTCCCTGAGCAGGGCTACTGACTCGCTAGTCTCTCTCAAATCGATGGTGGAGATCATGTAAGGAAGCGAAGCGGCTGCAAGTGAGTTCAGTGCCCACTGCGGCTGAAAAGCTTTCAGCATTGCAGCATCGTCAATCGAGGGCGCGATCACATATCCAATTCGAAGCCCCGGAAGGGCGAAAAGCTTTGTAAGTGAGCCGACAACGAAGCTTCCGCGTTGAAAGTCTCGCCTGCTCCATTCCCCTGTGGCGATCTGATAAAAAGCCTCGTCTACTACGAACGGCAGCTCATGGCGTTCGAGCAAGCGACCGGTTGGATTGTTCGGATTTGACGCCCACCAAGGACCAGCTTGATCGTAGCGAGCGATATGACGCCGGTATAGCGAAAACTCGGGATCTTTGACAAAGCCGGAGCTTACAACCTGAGAGACAAGCTTGATCGCCTCCGCGCCTCCATTGCAGAGAACAAGTTGAGCCTCATCCACGCCGATGGCGTTTGCCAGTGAGGCAGTAGCCTCCGAAGAATCAGGGTAGCTTTCGAGCGAGCCAAGCCATCGAGCCAGAATGGGCAAATAATCCCGAGCAACTGGATTCATTGAAGCCGAAAGGTCGAGGAGCTCCCCAAAGCCCACCCCCAATAGGCGCTCCAACCCTCGTGCTGAGCCACCGTGGCTTCTGCTCAAGAGATATCTCTTGGCTTCTTGCACCTCCTTGGGCCCCAGGTTGCTCATTCGTTCCCCTTCGACCCGAACATGAGAATCACTCCCCCTAGTATCAGAAGAGCGGCGAACAGGCTGTTGCTCCGTCTGCAGAGATCGGACGCGCTGCCAATATCTGAGGCTGACGCGGCTCGATTTCCTCCCATCTCCGGGCGGAACTCTTTCTTACCCTCGTAGATGTTCTCGCCTCCCAGCTTGACTCCAAGCTTGTGTGCATAGGTGGCTTCGACAACACCTGCATTTGGTGACGGGTGACGGGAAGCATCACGGTTGATCGAAGAAAACGCAGGCCAGGTACCATTGGGAACCGACCATGACAAAAGCGCAGCCAAACGCGAAGGCACACAGTTCGCAAGATCATCCAGCCGTGCACAAAACCAACCGAACTCGCGGTACTGAGGACTCTTGTGGGCCACCATGGCATCCATGGTGTTTATAGCCCGGTAAATGGCGGCACCGGACCCTCCGAATAGCGCGCCGTATACCATCGGAGCGATGACCGCATCTGAGGAGTTTTCTGCAACAGACTCGACAACGGCTCTAGCCGCTCCAAAGCTGTCAAGGGACTCAGGGTCCCGTCCAACCAGCGAGGGGAGTTGAATCCTGGCCGCCACTAAATCACCACGCTCGAGGCTGGACCGTACCTCTGCTGCG
>JAJYVK010000045.1 GCA_021792075.1 Actinomycetes bacterium
GTATTCCAATCGCTGCCCCATCCGCCATCGTTTCATTTGGGCAACGCGTTGACCAGGGAAAAGTAAGTAATTGTTTGACGCATGGTATTATTAGCACTCAGGATAGTTGAGTGCTAATTGAGCACAGGAACCTGGAGGAAGTAGGTGCCGACCTACGAATATATGTGTGCAGATTGCAAGAGACGGTTTGACGTCTTTCAGTCGTTTTCAGAGGAGTCTCTCACGACCTGTGAGGTTTGTGGAGGCAGTTTGAAGAAAGTCTTTGGGTCAGTGGGGATCATGTTCAAAGGCTCAGGATTTTATAAGACCGATTCCCGACCTGCGGCAAGTTCGGAGAGCTAGTCGGATATAGGTGGGACCACCTGAAGAGGCCAGGACTTACGAGGGTCGCAGTAGCGACCGAATGGAACTGCATGGCGTGCGGCGTCCAAAAAGCTTGACGGAGAGCTAAACCAAGGCATGACGGCTCCCGATGATCCAATCGAGCTTGCAACGTGGGAATCTGACCCGCCAAGCAAGGGTACGGAAAATTCTCTGCCAAGCTCGGCGAGTAGAGAATTTACCGCAAGAGATTTTGAATTGTAGAGTTCGATTGCGTCCAGGTATCCGTTGTCGAGAGCTGACATGAGACCGCTTAAGTCCACTGAGAAGCGGCGTTCGTCGAGAGCGTGGCAGAGATAGACAATTCCTCCCTGGTCCCTAATGGCTTTGGATGCATCGGCTAGCTTCAGCCCGGATGGGATCTTCTGGCTCAGAAAGAGCCCAATTATCTCACCTTCGGTAACCCTTTGCTCCTGTCCACAGATGATCCGCGGGCCTAAGGCCTCCTCAAGCAAGGGGAAAGCGGAGATGCTTTGGTGGTCGGTGATGAATACATGCGTCAATTCGGATTTCTCGAACTCTCGACAATACTGCTCGATTGAGGTGTTCGAATCCCCGGAGAAATAGCTGTGGGTGTGGCAGTCGACTACCGCCATGCCCGGGATAACTTCCGGCTTGTCGGAGCGCCACAAAGTGTCGAAGGATTTCGAACTTTGCTCAAATACCACTTAGCGATATCCCCTCGACCACCAGGCTGACGCCTGCGGCAACCGATGGGATCCATTCGACGTCGTTTCCAACCGCCACCACCTCCTGGAGCATCCGTTGCAAGGACGAGGCGATGGTGAACTCCTTGACCGGCGAGCCAAGCTTTCCTGACTTTATCAAAAGTCCTTCTGCTCCGACGGAGAAATCACCGGAGATCGGATTGACTCCTGAGTGAACGCCGCTTATGTTCTGAACGAGTACGCCGTTTTCAATTGACTCGATCAGCTCTGGCTGGCTCTTGGTGCCGGGCGTCAGATACAGGGCTCTGGCTCCAACTCCAGGAGTGGAGCTGAATCCGCCGCGCACCGCAGAGGCCGTTGTACGTACACCGGCCCGGCGTGCCGAATAGGTGTCGTAGAGAAACCCTTGCAGAATGCCCTCGGCGATGAGGCTGTTGCTGCGCGATGCGTAGCCCTCCGCGTCGAAAACGGACGCGCCAAATGCAAAAGGGTTGGTAGGATCGTCTACCAGCGAGACCATTGGAGAAGCCACCTGCTCGTTCAAGCGGCCAGCAAAGAGGGACCGCCCTTTGATGACCGCCTCTCCCGAGAGTGTTCCCGAGATGATTGCTAGCAGCGTCGTCGTAACCTGCGGATCGAATAAAACCGTCATCCTTGCAGAAGGTGGCTTGCTTGCTCCAAGGAGCCTTGTAGCTCGTTTCGTGGCGTCAGACGCTGCCTTGTCCAGATTCAGCTCGGAAATGGTTCTTCCAACCGAATACCCCCCGCCAGTCTGAGTCTCGTCGTTCTCTACGGCGATTGCGTGGGCGGAGATGAAGCTGAAGGTTTGTCGGTAGCTGGCCTTCATACCGGTGTTGGTAAAGACGGTCGCCATCGAACTCACATCACCGTAGTTGGCGGATTCTACGCTTTTGATTCGCTTGTCTGAGTTCTTGACAGTGGACTCCAGGTCAAGGGCGAGCGAGACCTTTTCGTCGGTTGAGTGCGAGGAAAGATCGTCTCGCCATAGGTCGAGATCTTTTGGAGCTACGTCGTCTGGGGTGCCAAGTCCGAGGTACTCATCTTCAGTTGCAAAAGAGGCATTGTCCCTTGCCTCCGTAATTGCGAACTCGATAGCGGAGGGGTCGAGGGTTCCCGCCCAGGCGAATCCCTGTCGGTGGTTGTTAACTATTCGAATTCCAACCCCGCTCGACTGCGACTTGGAAAGATTCTCTATTGCGCCGTTGTAAATCCGGATCGAGGTCTCTTCATCCCAAGCGACGAAGGCCTCGACCTCCTCACCCGGCATTGCCTGACTGACTATCTTTTCGGCGATTATCTCCAAGTCATCCATTTGCGGTTCCTCCTATGGTTACTTCTGTGATCCGCACCGTTGCTTGCCCGCAGCCCACAGGAACACTCTGGCCGTCTTTACCACATGTGCCTGGCGTTATGGAGAAGTCATCTGCCACCGCATCGATGTTTTTGAGAACTTCGGGGCCATTTCCGATGAGGTTGGCATCTCTGAGTGGTTCGGTGATCTCACCATCTTCGATCAGGTACGCCTCGGTCATGCCAAAAACGAAGTCACCGGTGGCCGTGTTGACCTGTCCGCCGCCGAGACGAGCTACGTACACCCCGTGCTTCGTGTTTTCGATGATCGTCTCCGGCTTTTCACTCCCCTCCAAGAGGTAAGTGTTTGTCATCCGCACCATTGGCAGGTGCTGATAGCTTTGGCGCCTCCCATTACCGCTCGAGGCCCTGTTTGATTTTCGTGCTCTTAGCTCATCCCACATGTAGTCTGTCAATACTCCATCTTTGATGAGGACGTTTCTCTGAGAAGGCTTGCCTTCGTCGTCAATTTTGGCGGTTCCCCACTGTCTGTGAACGGTTCCGTCGTCCACAAGAGTAATCAGCGGAGAGGCGACCAGCTCACCGACCTTTCCCTTGTAAACGGACGAGTCCTTGATAATGTGGTCGGCCTCCAACCCGTGGCCGCAAGCTTCATGGAACAAGATGCCACCGGATCCGCCCTGAAGTACTACGGGGAGGGTTCCAGATGGAGCCGGTCGGGCCGAGAGCTTGCGCACGGCCCGATTGGCTGCGAGGCTGGCAAGCTCTTCAATATCAACATCTTCGAACATCTCGAAGCCCATCGTGAAGGCGGCTGTCTCGTATCCGGTTTGCATTCCAGTGTCGCCGAAGGCCACCACAGACACAGCTATCCGGGTTCTCACCTGTTCGTCGGTAGCAAATACCCCATCTGTATTAGCCACGAGGATTCTTCTATGGGAGTCGCCATACCCCGCTGAAACCTGCTTAATAGCACCTGAAGTCGATCGGGCAACGTGGTTCATCTGCTGTAAAAGTTCAATCTTTTCTTTCTTGCCCACCTGGCTGGGGAGCAGAATGTCCTTGGAAAGTAAGTGCTCGCTCCTCTGTTCGAGCGCAACCGTCTTTGTTCCCGAGCCTGCGGACATAGCTACGCTCCTCGCAGCCTCCGCAGCTCTCAATAGTCCTGTTTCGCTCAGATCGGCTGTGTGGGCAAAACCTGTTGTGTCGCCAACGACAACCCGGATGCCTGCACCTCTTGAAACTCCGGAACTAAGCTCTTCAACCTTTCCGTCATCAAACGCTGCTGAAGAGGACTTTTTGTCTTCGGCAAATATTTCTGCAAATTCACCGCCGCGAGCCACCGCGGCCGCCAACACCTTCTGGACTACCTCTTGTGAGATCAAGTTCACTCCTTTGTCACGATGAGCGACTGATTCCACTCTATTGGCTGGAGTTGATCAAATGGAGGTTGGACAGTCACCTGCTCTATTTTCCTTCTCCGCAACTGCCCTAAAGAAGGAGCCGACTGGAACAGGCCTGCAGGCCCAGGGGATTCATCCGTTGGGCCAAAGACGATTAAGGCAAAGCCATGAAATTGGCATATCTGGAAGCGTCCTTCGCTGGTTTAAAAGGTTCGAGCCGAGCAATATCGTTCGAGGGTTCGTAGATGTTTATCAGAGAGCCTCAATATAAGGCCCCTAGCGAATTTTTTAGGCCCCGGTCAAATTCTGATCTCGAGCAGCCTCTTAAAGCTTCTCTCAGCTCTGAAATATCACAGCTCGGTTCCAACAGCCGGGAGATGCGCAACGGGGCAGCGGTGGTTATCGAACTAAAGCGGAGATCTCAGCTGCACGCAGTCTGTGTTAGGGCTTGTAGTTCTCTGAAACTTGGAGCGCAACTAGAGCCCACAAAGATTAAGGAACAGTGGTCCGGTGGTGCAACCCCTCGAAGAGGAGGTGATCTGAGCCGCCTATGGGATTAAGGAGTCCCCCGGGGATATCGGTTGCGGGTGAGGTCGAGACAATAGGATGTAAATGGAAAGCTGACTAGACGTGAACGCATGCTCGTTTATATAGAGATTTGTGGGAGCGACGCAAGAGTGGAATGAAAGATCTGTGATACAAAAAGCCCCTGACTCCCTTGATTTTATTGCCAAAGAGGTTGAATCCCGTATAGAAAATCTCCTCAGCGAAGAGATCGTGAGATGGAGCGCAGTTGATGCCGATTTGGCCGAACCGCTCGGTTTTCTTAGAGAGATGGTCCTGGCAGGGGGAAAGCGGCTCCGTCCGGCTTTTGCTTACTGGGCTTACGTAGGTGTCGGCGGAGATCCCGACTCAGAGGAAATACTGAATGCCGGCTCGGCTCTGGAACTTTTGCACTCGTTTGCGATAATTCATGACGACATAATGGATGCTTCGCTCACCCGTCGAGGATTGGTCGCCTTGCACAAGCGATTTCAGGATAAGCACGAAGGTGTATTTTGGGCGGGTGAGTCGAGGAGATTTGGCGAAGGAGTGGCGATATTGCTCGGCGACATGGCGTTCGTCTACGCCGACAAGATGCTTGCTGGAGCGGGGGCGGAAGCGCAAAAAATCTTTACCGAGTTGAGGCTCGAGGTAAACGTAGGTCAGTATCTTGATCTGATTGGGACAGCACGAAGCAAGGCTAAGTTGCGGATTCCCCTTGATCGGGCTCGGCTAATAGGCTTGTACAAGTCAGGGAAGTATACGGTCGAAAGGCCACTTCATCTCGGCGCCGCGCTGCTGGACAAGTTTGACGAGTTCGGCAAGCGCCTTTCCGGCTACGGACTCCCGCTAGGTGAAGCATTTCAACTTAGAGATGACCTGCTGGGCAGCTTCGGAGATCAGTCGGTCACAGGGAAACCTGTGGGTGAGGATCTTAGGGAGGGCAAACCAACACTGCTCGCGGCTATGGCTTTGGAGAGGGTGAATGGTTCGGATCGTAAATTCTTCAAGGATAGGTTCGGAGCCGAAGATCTTTGTTCCGAGGAGATCAATAAGTTCCAGGAGATCTTTATCGGGACCGGTGCCAAGTTGGATGTCGAACGGCTTGTCAATCGACTTCGCGTTCAAGCCGTCACAGCTGTGGCATCTTCAGGCCTGACGGCCAAGGCGATCGCAGAGCTGTCGGATCTGGCGGATTACGTGGCAAACAGAGAGCTATAGCAGTCCTCTGCCCGCTTCGCGGTCGAGATCCGAGAGTAGGAGTTCCCGCCGACGTTGGGTTGATTCGGACTTGCCGCCCACGAAATTGAGTTCGAGACGCAGCTGGCAGGGAGATGTCGAGAATAGTTGAGATAATGCCAAGCAAGACGAATACCGAGCGCCCTTTTGTCTTTGCCCCTCTACTCGGAGGTTGCTTCATGGTTTTGGAGGCTTTCGGAGCGGCTGCTGTCGAGCATTTTTTGACCCCGGAGTTGTGAATTTTTCTGCCGCCGCGAGGATACCTAGTAGCCTCAGGGCAACGGCAATCCAACTCAAGCACTACTTGGCGCATAACCACTTTCTACCACGGCCTACGTCGTCTAGGTGCCAGTTACGAGTTGGCCGCCCTGAAGCAGGAGCAGGTAACCGCTGGTAACACTGCAGCCTCTCGGATCTTTACCATGTTCTCGCTGCGAAATACTTCGACAGCATTGGCATTCTCCAACTCATATGAACTTCAACTTTTCGAATCGCCCGGTGCTGGCCCGCATGCCGGGTGATGCGGCAGGGGCGCAGCTGTCAGGGCCCCCTATGCCGCTCAATGTTGGAGCATTAATGATCTTGGACCACATAAGCTGGTATTTGATATATCACTGAGAGATGTCGTGTTGGCTTTACTTGGCCGGTCTGCCGATTCTCGAAGGTAACCACAGAGTCATAAATTGAGTTATTTTATATATTGGATAATTTGGATTTTAATGCGTGCCCTTGGTTGCGCTGCTTGTGGAGCGCACTGGGCAGGGACTGGGTGGAGCGTGGGCAGAGGAAATCGGCATAGATGATCCTGGAAAAGATCAAGAGCCCAAAGGACTTGCGTTCGCTCATGAGCAGCGAGCTTACCGAGCTATGCAAAGAGATTCGGCAGTTCATTGTTGACACGGTAACTGAAACTGGTGGACATCTTGGATCGAATCTGGGAATCGTCGAGATTACGGTCGCTCTCCACCGCGTTTTCAGCTCTCCAAGGGACGTAATCCTTTTCGATACCGGACATCAGGCGTACGTTCACAAGCTTTTGACCGGCAGAATGGAGAGCTTTTCCGAGCTTCGCAAAGCTGGAGGTCTGTCGGGCTACCCCTCCAGGAGAGAGTCGCCCCACGACTGGATCGAGAACTCCCATGCGTCCACTGCGCTTTCGTACGCCTATGGTATCTCCACCGCTTTAGAGCTTGGTTATGAGCCGACGGCAGGGTCGGAGACGGGTAACGCGCCAAGAACCGTTGTAGCGGTAGTTGGCGACGGGGCGCTCACGGGCGGACTTGCTTACGAGGCCCTGAACAATATCGGGCATGCCGGCAAGCGGGTAGTCATCATCTGGAACGACAACGGACGATCTTACGCTCCAACGGTGTCCAAACTTTCCTCAGGCTTGACGAGACTGAGGTTAAACCCCTCCTACATGCAGGCCAGGACAAGGATCAAGCAGATGATCGCTGAACTTCCGGCTGTAGGCGGGCTCGCAGTTTCAGGCATCGCCGGGATAACATCAGCCCTTCGAGAGGTCATCGAGCCCAGGGTCTTCTTTGAGTCTCTCGGGGTTCGCTACACGGGTCCTATCGATGGTCATGATATCGCGGCGATGGAGTACGCATTCGCCAATGCTGAAAATTGGGATGGGCCGATCGTGGTGCATGTCCTCACCCAGAAGGGACGGGGCTACGGTCCTGCCGAAGATGACGAGGTCCAGCGGCTACACGACCTTAAGGTGGTTCAGCCTCAGCTTCTTGCCGAAGTGGTATATGGCTCCTATACCGACAAGTTCGCCGAGTCGTTGTTGGACTTGGCCGAGAAGTCGCCGGAAATTGTGGCTGTGACCGCTGCGATGCCAGGGCCAACTGGTCTGCTGGGCTTTCAGGAACGATATCCGGAGAGATTCTTTGATGTAGGAATCGCCGAAGGCCATGCAGTGGCGGCAGCGGCCGGGATGGCCATGGGGAATCTAAGGCCGGTCGTGGCAATTTATTCCACTTTCATTGCTCGTGCGTTTGACCAGGTAAATCTTGACGTGGGCCTGCATCGGCTTCCTGTGGTGTTCGTTCTCGATCGAGCCGGTATTACTGGTGATGACGGGCCCTCGCACCACGGAGTCCTGGATCTCATAGAATTTCTTTCGATACCCGGGATGACTGTGCTGGCGCCAAGCTGCCTTGAAGACGTTCCTGCGATGCTCGAGTATGCGCTCTCTTTATCGGGACCTGCGATGATCAGGTTCCCCAAAACCGCCGGACCCGAAAGGCTTTGGATCCCAACATCAGAGGAGATGAGGCCTAGGTGTTTGGTGTCAGGCTCTGAGGTAGCTCTTGTAGCGGTGGGCAAGATGGTCGTTCCGGCCATTCACGCTGCGGAAATACTGGCCGAGTCAGGGATCTCCGCTTCGGTATGGGATCCCAGAATCCTCACCCTTTTTGAAGAGCCTTATTTGCGCGAGCTTGCCTCATATCGCCACGTGATTACAGTTGAGGACGGATTTGTGCCGGGTGGCTACGGCTCGCACCTTCGCTACAACATGGAGAAGCTGGAAGGTTGGGACTCTGCTAGATTCAAGGAGCTTGGAGTTCCGGCTGCCTACATTGCCCAAGGAAAAGCAGACGATATCCTTTCATCGGTTGGCTTGGATGCGGAAGGTATTGCGGCGTCCGTCACCAAGTGCCTGGCGGACGTGTAGCAGCTTTGTAAGTCGTACCGCGATCTCTTGCCAAACTATGCTTGGCGATCCTCCTCTATAAGTTCATGCCCGTCTGTCCTCGAGGAGTTAACCTTGTTGCTTACGCGATAAGTTTTGAGAGTATCGTTCGGCGGGGGGGCGGTGATCCGTTCGAGGAGAGAGTTGTCGGTCTCCCTCGAAAGCCACTCAGGCAGCTGAGCGGGTTCCACTATAACTGGCATCCGGTCGTGGTATTGGGACATCATGGAGTTGGCGGCCGTGGTGAGTATGACGAAGGCTTCGATTTCCTCGCCGGTTTCGCTGTCTCTAGAGTGTTCGAAGATGCCTGCCATGAGAACTGGATTGCCGTCGGATCGATAAAAGTAGTAGGGAGTTTTCTTGAGCCGAAAGTCTGATTCGGAAGCGCCACCACTCTTCCATTCATAGAACCCTTCTGCAGGCACAACGATCTTCTGGTTCAGAAGCTGCCTAAAGGTCTTTTTCTCACTGATCCCTTCAGATCTGGCGTTTATCAGATTATGTGCTCTGTCTTTTGCCCACTTAGGTTTTATACCCCAGAGCATTTCGTCGAGTTCCAACTGGCCATTTATGTTTTTGATCACTGTGACCATGCGCTGTGGGGCGACATTGTAGCTTTCGAGGCGATGTCGATGAGGGGGGTAGCTGTCTGTCCCGATTTGGAACTCGTGAATTGCCTGCAAACGCGTGATCGTTGCGTCTATTTGAACGAACCTGCCGCACATTT
>JAJYVK010000046.1 GCA_021792075.1 Actinomycetes bacterium
CGGACTTAGTACTGACTATCTAGTGACTAGTATTGATTAACATCGATAACTATCCAATATCTCCTGCTACAATTTCATCGCGAAGATATGTACCGGAGGATTGCATGACGCTTTCACAAATCGTTCGGGACCGTTTCGACGAAATTACATACTGGACCAGCGAGGGCGTGCCCTGGCCCGAGATCAGCGAACGTATCGCTAAGCCCGACCTTTCCTTCAAAGCCAACTCCGTGTATGTCGCCTACCGAAAGGAACTCGCACGTCGTCAATCGCCAAAGCGCGCAACAGCGCTGAAATGGTCCCACGCCAACTACGAGTCAATCAGAGAACTAGTCGACCTCGGTTACGACTGGACCGCAATTCCCATCCTGCTGCCCCTCGAAACTCAAGATGGTGAAGCTGTCACCCCAACCCTCAGCATGCTCGTGCGCGAATTCAACGCAATCGACAGCGCGAGAGCGTCACGAATGCCGACCAGGGGTATCCCCGATCTACACGGTGCGGCATCTCAACCAACCGATCCACAAACTGGCCCTCCCGTCTCTCCAGCCGTCACCACAGTAGAATCCCACATCCCCGCACAAACCACGGAACCACGGTCGGAGCCGTCTGATGCAGTTCACACCGACGAAGCTCCCCCAGCACCGCTGAAAGCCCCAGATCAAGCCACAGCGCCCTCAGAGCCGACTCCGCCGGAACAATGGCCTCCCCGTCCTCGCGTCCGTCGCACGGATGGACGCACCGCTCTCCGCCCTGCCGAGGAACCGACTCCCGACCCCGTGCTCGACCAGCCCGATCCCCCCGAAAGGCTTCCCGATCCCGACCTGATCGTCCCGCCCTGGTCGGACCCCGAGCCAGCCTCCCCGAAACCAGGCCAGGCCAGACCAGAACGCAAAAGCCTGGGGATACAGCCACAGCTAGAAGCAGAGAAAGCCAGGCGAACACTGGAGGCGCAAAAGAAAGCCGAGAAGGAGGCCGCCCGGTACCATAAGCCGTATCACGAACCAAGCTGCGACCCGTATGTGAGCGCTGAGGAATACCGGAATAAAATGTCGCTCATACTTGCCAGGCGAGATGCGCTGCTTCCATCGCTCCACGCGGCGCAAGGTGACCAAAAGGATGTGCTACAGTACCAGATTGACGAGATCTACGGCGAATTAAAAGACGTTGAAGGCGACTTCTTCACTAGATTCAGCCACCGTCAGGCCCAGCGCTCCACGCTTTGCATCCTCTCCAGCGCCGCACTCTCGTGCGGGGTCTTCAAGGTCGTAGATGGCTCCGATCCCAATGCCGCCCCGACCGCAGCCGCCCAACCCATCAAACTCCAGGGCTACGATAGACCTGATCAAGAGATCGCATCAACCCGACTAGGACCCGACCCCATGCCCGATCCGCTCTACATCATAGAGGACCTCGCCGAAGACGAGCTGGCGCGCATTGCCGAAGCCTACGCAACAGACCAATCCGAATTCCCCGAGTTCAACCACGCTAGCGCCACCCATCCCCGCCGTCTGGCCGAAGCCGTTGTCGTCAGGGGAGCTTACGAGTACAGGTACAGCGGCTGGGTTGACTACGACGCTTACATTAAGCTCAAGGGTGCAGACTACCCCTCCCCCACGCTGACCCAGACCCAGACCCCCTATCTCCACCAGACATCCCTTGACGACATCCCCATCGTGGAACTCGCCCCGAAGCTCATCGGCAAAGAGCCCGATCGGAAGAAGTTGGAGTACTCTCAGCGCGTCGATCTCGTAAATTCGCGTGGAATGTGGTTCGGTCATGCCGTCTAAAGACCAGGCCTAGATCTCATCCCCGACCCCTCGCAGCGACAGCTCTTAGAAGCCCTCGCCGACGCCCAGAGCCTCCCTGACGATCACCCCGCGTGGGCGATTGTCGCCATGGTCGGAGCCGTCGTCAGCACGAAAGAGACCGAGCGCCTGAAGCACGAGGTTTCCCAGCTCAGATCCGAAGTCACGGAACTCAAGACCCAGGTGGACCGGGCGACCCAGCAGCTCAGCCGGATCGAGCAGATCCTCTCCGCTGCCGCTCAGCTCAACAAGCGCATGCCGAAATTTCAGCAGCAGCTTGGAGAAGCCATCGGAACCGTCCTGCAGCGGATCAACAACATTGACTCGAAGTCCTCGCGCCCGAAGTAGATATCGCAAAAAACCTTGCCTGCATCTTGGGTGGACCGGGACGTGATCTGATTGGGTTTCGCAGCGCTTGTGGCCCCGGCCCGCGATCTTCTGAGGTCCACTTTAGCACCGGCCTGATGTCAGATCCCGCACCAGGGAACCCACGCATTCCTAGCCGATAGTTACCACCTGTACTACCCGTCCATCCTCGACCGCGTATCCAGCCGGCAGAATGGTCGACTCGTCAACTCGGACTCCAGTCAGCTTCGTGCCTGTAATATCCGCACCACGTAAATTGGCGGCCCTGAGGTCAGCGCCGGTCATGTCCGCAAAGCGCAAGTCTAGAGAACGCAAAAACGTCCATAACGCACCGAATCAGTCTTCCTCCGCTGCCGCACGGAACAAGGCCTGATATGACTCTCTCAGATATTTGAGCCCGTTCATATTGGGCCAGAGCACCAAAGACGTTTACAGTCCACCGTGTCCAAGTACCTCGCCGCCATTCAGATCGCCGCGGGATAGCCCGCCCATACCAGTTTGCTGCCGCCGAAACTATATCGATGTAAGCTGGGTGTATGGATCGTCGAACTCTGTTGGCACGAATGTGGGACCGACAAACTCGTGCGTCATTGACGCAAAAGACCGAGTACACATTTGTACATGCCGAATCCTCGTTGCCGGGGCCTGCAGCTCCTCCGCCCCCGCCGCGACCGGCTTCGGCTCCAAGTCCACAGCCAAGTCCTACCCCTCCAGACTGGGTTACCAAGGTTAGAGGCGAGTCGAGTCTGAGTCTTGAGACCGAAACTAGAGGTGAGTCCCCTGACCCCAGTCCAATCCCCAACCCGCCACCTCCGCCCCCGCCGGATCGCGACGAGGGAACTCGAACTAGAGGCGAGTCCGCTGGCTAGGCGGATGTCCACCTCTGTTGCGCATATCGATGTCGTCCTCGTCACTGATGCCGAGGATCAGCACTACCTAGCGGTCGACGCCCAGCTCAAGGCACTTAACGCCCAAACACTTCGACTGAACCTCTCCGATCTGCTATCGAGGTCCATCATCAGCCAGGTTGGGGCGCTCTGTATCACCGAGGGAACCAGCTGGAGGCAGGTCGACCACGAAACTACTGTCTGGTGGTACCGGGCCGGTCGTACTAGGGTCGACGCCCATGTCGCAGCCGACGAGGCGCAACTGATCGTGGATGAGGCGCCCGCAGTCCTCATCGGTGCGCTCCGGGCAGCCGGCGTCCGTTGGATCGACGATCCTGATCTCATCCGAAAAGCCGAATCGAAACTTGGCCAGCTCGCCGTCGCGACAAGCCTCGGGGTCTCCACGCCAGAATGGCGAGTAACGAACGATAAGCTGGCCCTCCGACAGTTCACGGATGGTCAGCAGCTGATCGCCAAGCCGTTGTCCTCTGGACGCGGGATCGCACCCTATGTTGCGATGGTGCTACCTGAAGATCTTCAAAATCCAGGTGAACTTGCCACGCTGTTTCAGCGTCGGGTCAACGGAGAAGCGGACCTTCGTGTCGTAGTTGTCAACGGGCAGAGTTGGGTCTGGCGGCGTCCTCGCGAGCCCGACATGGTCGACTGGAGGGCAGTCGACCCGTCAGGTGAGGGGTTCTCGCGAGCGACAGCCGAAGATCTCGGCTCGATGCCAGCCCGGATCACTTCGGCTCTTGGATTGACGATGAGCGTTCAGGATTGGTTGGAGACTAGGGATGGCCCGATCTTTTTGGAAGCGAACCCTCAGGGAAGCTGGCTGTTTCTCCAGGGCGCCGAGCAAGAGGTCGGACCGGTGCTTGCCCAACACCTCTATCTAGGAGTGAGAGATAAGGCTGGCACATGGCCTGCACCGCACCGACGAGCTTTCTACGACTTCCTGACCAAAAAAAGAGCGCCGCATGCCGACGGCATCGTCCCACCACAGTTCGCTGCTCCCGTATGGGCTGACGAGGTCGCCGGAGTCCCGGGAGCCGTGGAGGTTGCGAGGAGCGCTCGGGAAGCCGCTGAGGACGCCGCCAAGACTGCTGAAGATAAGGCATCTCGCCTCGTGCAGGTGACATTGGCGCTTCTCACGGTGGGCTTGGCACTCGGTTCCTACCAACTAACTTTCTCGCTTGAACGACACTGGCGCGGGCTGTTCTCGGTGCTACCCGTCGCCGTTGCTCTTGGGTGTTTGGTGGTGTCTGCTTTCGAAGGCGTACTGATCGATCGGGTTGGTTTCTACCACCACCCCTCAGGGCGCGATCTTTGGTGCGCCTACCCGAGAGACCCCACCACTGTCCTCCTCGTACAAGAGGAACGAGGGCGTCAACTAGCTCGCTGGTCGTCGGATCACAAGCACACCGACCTAATGCAGGCGCGAGCTTGGTTCACCCGAGGCCTCGCCGCATTGCTGCTAGCTGGTCTCGTTGCGGGAACCTGTCGAGCGACCGCCTCAGTCGCCGTCCACAGCAGTGCGACCTCCACCCGTCCTACCTTGGCAGTAACCGTCCAGGGCACTATCACACCGATCCCGAAGTACTAGTAGGTATGCGCGGAAGTGGGAACTCGGGGAGTCCTCGGTGGGAATCGCGCGGGTTCCAACCCTGCTCGGGAAGCCGCCGAGAAACAATCCTTGTCGCCTCGTGCTCTGTCTAGGGTCGCAGGGTTCCGCCACTGGGACGGAGCTGGAACCCCAGTGCTGACCCACACGAATGGCTCCGACCGGTCCGTCAGGGAAAACCAGAGAAGACTTCGTTCTTAGGTTGACAACTTGCAGCAAGGCTTCCCCAGTTCCGTAAGATGATCGTTCACCGGGACAACTAAATACTTCACTCTGAATTCTTCCGACCTTGGCTTCTCTCGTCCCGTAACACCCGCCCAATGATGTGTGTCACAGCGGTACGCTAAACAGCTAAACAGTGCATAAGGAGAGTTTGCTTATCGGCTATGCACGTCGCTCCACGGATAACCAAGACCTCACCGCACAGACCCAAGCGCTAAAAGCTTTGGGAATTGATGAGGACTGGATATATGTTGTCGCTGCTTGCCAGCCATGGCTGTCATGACTTGGAGTTTGCCTTAGCGGCATGGGCAGTAGCAGCGTGTTGTTCCCAACGCTCTTCGATGTGGCCGAAATGCCAGATTGATAGTGCAATGCACCAGGTGACGATGAAGACGCCGACGATGAAGAATCCGGCATGGTTGATGTTGAAGTTGGCTGAAAGGCTCCAAATGCCTCCGGCGAGGTTCAGCTGGCTCTGGAGTACCGATAGCAGTTCAATGGTGCCAATGACCAACGCCACCGCTACGGATAGCCCGGTGATAGTGATGTTGTAGTAGACCTTGCGGACAGGCCGGAAGAACGCCCAGCTATAGGCGAAATTCATGAATACCCCATCGGCGGTGTCGAGCAAAGACATTCCGGCACCGAAGAGGATGGGAAGCGACAGGACCGCCCAGAACGGCAATCCCCCAACCATTGCGGATCCGGCTAACACCAAGAGAGCGACCTCGGTAGCGGTGTCGAACCCTAGACCAAAAAGAAAACCAATCGGGTACATCTTCCACGGTGAGTCGACCCGGCGGGCCAAAGGGCCGAAGAACCGGCTCATCATACCCCGAGAGTTGAGCTGACGCTCCATCTCCTCCTGATCGTAGACACCCCGGCGCATGCTGAGAAAGACCCGCACAATCGATACCAGGATGACGATGTTCAACATGGCAATGATGTAAAGGAACGAGCCCGAAACCAGCGTGCCGATCAACTCGGTGTAATGGTGTACACCTGAGGTAGGATTTCTGGTGCTCTGGTTGAGCGCCCTAATTCCGAAGTTCAACAGTATCGCCATTATGAAGACCACGGTTGAGTGACCGAGGGAGAAGAAGAATCCGACCGATAGAGGGCGCTTGCCTTCCGCCATGAGCTTGCGCGTAGTGTTGTCGATCGCAGAGATGTGGTCCGCATCGAAGGCGTGGCGATTACCGAGCGTGTAGGCGAGTACCCCGGTTCCAATCCCGAAGGTCGTCTTGGCGTCAATGTGATAGTGCCGGGTCGCCCCAAGGAACAAGATTCCGAAGCCAAGGACGTGAAGAAAAACGATGAACCCGACCATCATTCCGGCCCGGGTCCACTCCCTTCGCGACAGAGCATTTTGCATCCTTCGAAATCGGGAGAGTTGATCTGTTAGCGCCGTTTCCGCCATTTTTATCCTCCATCTAATGGCGGAGGATAAAAGAGCTCGGTTCGGGGTCAGCTTCGACACCGAACGAACCGTCCATCCTCCGTGGACTGAATTCGCAGATGCCGAGTAGGCGACCGGACTTATCCCTCTCAATGAGGGAATCACCGTTGCGGGACAGCGCCGGAATCTCACCGGACTTCGCTAAACGACACCGCCCTGGACCAGCTAGGGCAACTCTAGAGTAGCAGCCTTGCATGCCATTTGTTTCCTGAAAAGCTCGACGAGCGACTCGTGTACCTCCAGCGTTCCTTTCAAGACTGAATTATCGCTCTGTTCAGCGCATCAATCAGTGTCGTGCGCTTTACATTGAAAGTCTGACATATTGCGGCCTTCGACATTCCGCTCTCTAAAGCTTTCAAAATAGCGTCAAGCTTTTCTGACGATATGGCCGGAGGTCGACCACCGATTCTCCCCCGCTGCCGCGCAGCGTCAAGACCGGCTGTGACCCTTTCGGAGATAAGGGCTCGTTCGTATTGGGCTAGTGCCCCAAAGATGTGGAAGAGAAGTTCTCCCGACGGGATTCCGGTATCCATGCCTTCGGTCAGAGATCGGAGATCGGAAGGCCACGTCGTTATCCGTGAGAGTGTTAATGATCTCTATCAAGTGAGTAAGTGAGCGCCCAAGACGATCTAATTTCCAGACGACCAGCGTGTCTCCTGATTTTACAAAACTGAGGGCCTCTTTCAACCCTGGGCGGTCATCACGCGAACCACTCGCCTTGTCTCCGAACAAATGACGTGGATCGACACCCGCCCCAAGCAAGGCGTCTTTTTGCAAGTCGGTGCTCTGACGATCGGAATTTGATGATACCCGCATGTAGACCCATATCGCACTGCAACCATGGTCGCGATTCATGCACTCCAAAATCAGCAGGCAGCCGCTGGCGCCAAGGCGTTATCACCCGAGTGTTCGACGTAACGACTCCTGCATTTTGACCCTGCCGGAAAAGGCGCTGTGCTCCAAGATCTCACCGAGCGGAACTTTGGCAACCAGGCCGTGCTGGCGCGGAAGAAAGACCGCTAATTCTTCGATCCGATATTCGTCTATGGCGTCGAGCGCCACATAGGAGATCAGCTGTCGGACAGCGGACGGCCAGAGATTCTCAGGCCGAATGGTGGTCTTCACGTCGCAGAGAATGCGGCCAAAGATGAAATCCCCGTCTGCACCCCCAACCCATCCTCCTCCTGAAAAGACCGGATTGTCGATGAATGAGCCGCTGAGCTTCATTTTCTGAAAGCCATCACTGGCTATTGCAACGTCGGAAACCGCGGCAACGTCAGAAAGCACCGCCTCTGCAACAGGCATCAACTCCATCAACAGCCCGAGGCAAGCATGTTCCCTGGCGCTGACTGACTTTACCTTGCCCTGCCGCAGCAGATCCATTTCCACACCAAACATCTTCCAGTCTTGTAAGCGACCTAGCTTCACAAGCGCATCTTCGTAGCACTTGAAGCCTTCACTGCGCCTGCTCCTGAATCGCCCTTCGGAAAGACCGGCAAAACAGAGTACCCAAGCATTTTCCTTGGACGTTCCCTGCTCCGTCTTGTGCTCATCCCAAAGCACGGCGAGCGCGTCATTGAGCATATATCCCTGGAAAAGATGTTCATTGCCCAATGGAGCCGTAGTCTTGTAATACGCAACTCCGCAGCTTTGCCTCAATCGAAACTCGACAGCATGACCCACAGTTGCCCATGGATAATCTTTGAGAGTTCCGCTCGGCCTGATCGTGGCGACCCCCTCTGCCTGCGCCGTAAGCGCAGAAATTACAGGATCGAGATCGAAGTTCTCCGCCAGCCACAGGGATGGGGCACTCTCGTGATTCGTCAGTTCGCTAGTGATGGACATGCGACTACTCCCCCAGCTCAGACGATCGCGTCCGTCCAAGCGACAGGAACGCCATCTCGGACCTCGATGTAGAGGTGATACGGGTTGTACGTTCCACTCACCGGATTGTTCGGCGAACCCACGAATGTCCAGAAAAGACCCGACTTGAGATCGGTATTGCTTTGGCCGTAACTCACCTGGACCGTTGTCCAGTCTTGGGCATTCGCCAAGCCCGCGGCATACACAGGGTCAGCCTTCGCCAGCGCCAGATTAGGCCCAGGCAATAGCCCGAGGTTATTCGGCAGAGTGAACGCCGTCCTTGCCGCATTGAAACCAACCTGTCCTGTCGCAACAACTGGGTGTTTCTGGCCGAAGTCGACCTGTCCGCTCGCAGCGGAACTCACCGCCAAAATACCCGCGCATGCCGTTGCTGCAACTGCTCCTAATGCCATTTGCTTCTTCATCAAACTCTTCCTTTCATCTCGACTTCTGCGGGAGATATATGCATCCGAAACGGATCCCAGGAAAAGCCACTGGCGCTACCTTGTGTCAGCTCCCCCTGCTCGATGTTCAACCTGGCGGATTTGTCAGAGCGGTAAAGACTGGGGCATTCTCTTGGTGGTGAAAAACATGGAGGAAGCCGCATGAAAGATGTGACCGACGTCGAATGGAGCACCACGTATGACAATGCACTGCAGCAGGCCGTCAAAGGCCTCGGAGAGCTGCGACTGATCAGGTACCGAGATGTCG
>JAJYVK010000047.1 GCA_021792075.1 Actinomycetes bacterium
AGGAGCAGGAGGAGATCATTAGCTTTTCCGAGCATCTGGCCTGTGCGCGCTGTGGCATCTCCTTCGATGAACTTGAGCCGAGAAACTTCTCTTTCAACTCGCCCTTTGGGGCCTGTACAAGCTGTTTGGGACTGGGAACGAGGTTCGAGGTCGATCCAGAACTGGTAGTTCCGAATCCCAATCTTGCGCTCGTTCAGGATGCTATCGCACCATGGGCCTCCGCGCGGTCCAATTATTTTAGGCGCCTGTTAGCGGCGCTAGCCGAGCAGTATGGTTTCTCACTGAATGTTCCGTGGAAGAATCTTCCCGAAGAGGTGCGTGAGCTAGTCCTGTACGGCCACTCCGGTGCGCCGGTGACCGTGAAGTACACGAATCGTTTCGGGGCGAGTCGGAGAATCAACTTCAAATATGAAGGTGTTGTCGAGTACCTTCAAAGGCGGCATGCCGAGGCTGAAACTGACTATCAAAGGGACGCTGTGGAGGGGTATATGAGGCAGGCACCCTGCCACAGCTGCCATGGCGCGCGACTGAAGCCGGAATTTCTTGCGGTAACTGTCGGGGATATGAATATCTTTGAGCTCTGTTCTCTATCCATAAGAGGAACTAGGGATACGCTGGGAGAGATTTCACTCAAGGAGCGCGATAAGCTTATCGCAGCTCCGGTTTTACGGGAGATCCTGGCCAGACTCGACTTTCTTCTCGATGTCGGGCTTGACTATCTCACCCTGGCGCGCGCCGCAGCAACTCTTTCTGGCGGCGAGGCACAGCGAATCCGCCTTGCATCTCAGATAGGGTCCGGACTTACCGGCGTCCTTTATGTACTGGATGAGCCTTCGATCGGTCTTCACCAACGCGACAACCACCGACTGATCGATACGTTGATCAAGCTCAAACAGCTCGACAATACTGTCATAGTCGTCGAGCATGATGAAGAGACAATAAGGGCTGCCGATTACATAATCGACATTGGGCCCGGGGCAGGGGAGCACGGCGGCGAAGTCGTTGCCGCCGGTTCGGTAGAAGATCTTGTCAACGAGCCGCGTTCCATCAGTGGCGCGTACCTCGGCGGAAGAAAATCGATTCCGGTACCAAGCAGGAGGCGGGATCTATCCTCCGGTGAGTTGATAGTGAGAAATGCCCGGCAAAACAACCTCAAGAACATTGATGTGGAGATCCCACTCGGTGCCTTCGTGGTTGTCAGCGGGGTATCCGGGTCTGGCAAATCATCCCTGGTCAATGAGATCATTCTGAAGTCACTCATGAAGTCCGTCTATGGTTCGAAGGTCGTGCCCGGGCTTCACGACGAGATCACGGGGGTTGAAAGAATAGACAAGGTCGTTGATATCGACCAGTCGCCGATTGGGCGCACCCCACGGTCAAACGCGGCAACATACACCGGTGTGTTCGACCATATCCGGCGTCTATTTTCCCAAACTCCGGAGGCAAAGGTGAGAGGGTATCAGCCAGGTAGATTTTCCTTCAACGTCAAAGGGGGCCGTTGCGAAGGTTGCTCAGGAGATGGAACCCTGAAGATCGAAATGAACTTTCTCCCCGATGTCTACGTGCCCTGCGAGGTGTGCAAAGGCGCTCGATACAACAGGGATACGTTGGAGGTCACCTTCAAGGGCAAGAACATCTCAGATGTGCTCAATATGCCTGCCGAGGAGGCTCTGGAGTTCTTTTCCAACCAGTCGTCCATCGTCCGCTACCTCTCGACGCTCGTTGAGGTCGGATTGGGGTACGTGAGATTGGGGCAGCCGGCACCGACGCTATCAGGTGGTGAGGCCCAGAGAGTCAAACTTGCTTCGGAGTTGGCAAAGCGGCCGACCGGTCATACCATGTATATCCTGGACGAACCCACTACCGGCCTTCATTTTGAGGATATAAGAAAACTGCTTCTCGTGTTAGCGCGACTAGTCGATGCGGGAAACACTGTTTTGGTAATTGAGCACAATCTCGATGTCATCAAGACAGCTGATTACATCATTGACCTCGGACCTGAGGGTGGCGATCAGGGCGGATTGGTCATCGCTACAGGTACCCCTGAGGCGGTCGCCAGATCCGAGAAAAGCTATACAGGGGCGTTTCTGAAGACGGTTCTCGATATCAGGGACCCGGTTTCCTAGTCGCGGCGTAAACCAACGTGATCAAGCGCGTAGCTCCGTCTCAAATTCCTAATGCACCAGGTTCTTACCAGTTCAAAGATGGCGACGGCAGGGTTATATATGTCGGCAAGGCGACCTCTCTTCGAAATCGCCTTTCAAACTATTTTCAGCCGATAGCCAACCTACATCCCCGTACTGCTGCGATGGTTTCAGAGGCGGAGTCCGTCGAATGGATTGTGGTCAACAACGAGGTGGAAGCCTTGATTCTCGAGCACAACCTGATCCAGAGATTTCGTCCCCGATTCAATGTGAGGATGAGGGACGACAAGAGCTATCCGTTTCTGGCGATAACGGCCGATCATGAATGGCCCAGGGCGGGCATTGTTCGAGGGCAGCGCAAGAAGGGGGTGCGTTATTACGGTCCATATCCGCATCAAGCAGCGATAAGGGAGATTCTGGATTTGATCCTCAGGACCTTTCCGGTCAGGACCTGTTCGGACTCACAGTTCACCAGGCATCGAAGACTTGGCAAGCCATGTTTGCTCTACCACATAGAGCGTTGTAGCGGGCCATGCATCGGTGCGGTATCGGCAGAGCGCTATAGCGCCATCGTTTTTGACATGGGACGATTCTTGAAGGGTGACACTAAGGAGTTCGTTAGAAGGACTCGTGAGGAGATGCTCAGAGCAGCCGACGAACGCAATTTCGAACAAGCTGCCAAACTTCGTGACCGGCTTGCACTCATCGAGAAGGCGATAGAGAAGCAGCAAATGGTTGGTGGAGAGTCATTCAACGCTGACGTGTTTGGGCTGTTTCAGGATGAGATAGAGGCAGCCGTGCAGGTCTTTTTTGTGCGCAGGGGCAGGGTGGTCGGAAGAAAGGGGATCCTGGTCGACAAAGTCGAAGATCTCGACACCGGAGCCCTTGTCGGTCAGCTGCTTGAGCAGTACTACTCGGAGACACCACTAGACATCCCATTGGAGGTGATTGTGCCGGTTCTTCCAACCGATTCAGCAGTTTTCGAAGAGTGGCTGAAAGGTCTGCGCGGCGCTCCGGTTCATATCAAGGTTGCCTCAAGAGGTGGGAAGCGAGCGCTAATGGAAACCGTTGAAAGCAATGCCGCCGCCGAGTTCAAAAGGAGCCGCATGTCAAGAGCGACAGATCACAATGCGCGGGCAAAGGCTCTTAGATCGCTTGCCGAGGAACTTGGCCTATCCCTATCGCTTTTGCGGATCGAGTGCTATGACATGAGCCATCTTCAAGGCACCAACTACGTTGGATCGATGGTGGTTATGGAAGATGGGATGTTGAAAAGGTCTGATTATCGTCGCTTCAAGGTGAACGTTGGTCACAATGACGACTATGCGGCCATGTACGAGGTCCTGAGGAGGCGTTTCGCACGGTTGACCGAAAGCGAGAAGGAGGCTCCAGAGCCTGGGATGGTGCGACAATTTGCGTACCCGCCGTCACTGATTGTCGTCGATGGGGGAAAGGGGCAGCTAACTATGGCCGAGCGTGCTCTTGCGGATTCGGGCTACCAAGGCAAAGTCGCCCTGATCTCGCTGGCCAAGCAGTTCGAGGAGGTGTTCGTGCCAAACAGATTTGACCCGATTCGAATTCCAAGGGGCTCAGACGCCCTCTACCTTCTTCAACAGCTACGAGACGAAGCTCACCGGTTTGCTATAACGTACCATCGCGAGCTTCGAAGCAAGAGCATGAAAGTGTCCGTCCTGGAATCGGTGGAAGGGATGGGGCCGGCACGGATCAAGAGGTTGTTGCGTACCTACGGCAGCATAAAAAGGCTTAGGACCGTCCCATTGGAGGAGCTGGAGGGTCTCGGCTGGCTTCCTCAGGCGGTAGGACATAACGTTTTTGTGGCTCTTCACGGTATTCCGAAGCAAGGTGAGAGCTAAATTCGTTTAGCCTCAAAGAGATGAGTGCGGAAGCCGGTTCACCCTTATATGACGAGTTCGATGAGATCGCTGCAGATCTCTGGCAACATAACGCGAAATGGTGGCAGGATGGTTTCACTGAAGGGGCAGACCCCGAATATGAGGAGCAGATAATTCCCATACTGGCCGAGAATCTCATCGGGTCTCGAACGGTCCTAGACATCGGCACAGGCGAAGGACAGCTGTCTCGCGTGGCCTTGGGCATTAGTGGGGTCGAGCGCGTCGTGGGAATCGATCCAACTTGGGAGCAGATCTCTGAAGCTCGGAGGCGATCTTCCAAAATTGAGTACATCAGAGCTGAAGCGTCTCAGGTCCCGTTTTCTGACGAGTCGTTCGATACTGTCGTTGCTTGCCTGGTGTTCGAGCATATAGCTGATCTGGCTGGCGCGATTTCAGAGGTGTCTAGAGTGTTGAAGAGGGATGGAAGCTTCTTGTTCTTTTTGAATCATCCTCTGCTTCAGACTCCGAATTCAGGATGGATCGACGATCAGATCATCGGGGAACAGTACTGGAGAATCGGAAACTACCTCAGTGAGCAGCGAAGCGTCGAGGAGGTGGAAAAGGATGTCTACATCCCGTTCATTCACAGGCCCCTTCACGTCTACCTCAATCTGCTTGCCAGCAGGTCTTTGCTACTTACGAGAATGGATGAGCCGCCGCCGCCGCAGGGCTTTCTGGATAAGGCGCCCGAGTATTACGATGCCGCGGCAATTCCAAGGCTGCTTTTTTTGAGGCTGAAGAAGGTCTAGGTGAGATCTTAAAGTTCACATCAGATTTTCAGTAGCGCTATGAGGTGTTTGAGGGTGGTCAGATGAGCGAATTTGTCATTGTTGCAGGAATGAGCGGGGCTGGCAGGTCCAATGCAGCGGCTGTATTCGAGGATCTGAATTGGTTTGTCATAGACAATATGCCACCGGCCCTTATATCAAAGGTCACCGAGCTAGTGAATCGGCCTGGATCCGAGACCGAGCGGGTCGTACTCGTTATTGGAAGAGGAGGTTCCGACTACATCGCGGAGCTTGAGCCTGAGCTAGAGGCTCTCATTTCGTCTGGAGCACGTGTTAGAGTGCTTTTCCTCGACTCCTCCGACGAGGTTCTGATTCAGCGTTATGAAGGAACTCGCCGGCGGCATCCCCTAGGGGGAGACGGGCTCAGTGAGGACATCAGACGTGAGAGGGAGATGCTTGCTTCCCTAAAGGACCAGGCTGATATTGTAATCGACACTTCTGACCTGAATGTTCATGAACTCCGAGACAAGATAGTCAGCTTGTTTGAGTCAGCCGAGCTGGATCCGGTTATGAGGATATCGGTGGTCTCCTTTGGCTACAAGTACGGGATTCCCAGAGATGTCGATCTGATTTTCGACGTGAGATTTGTTCCCAACCCGCATTGGATACCTGAACTGCGTCCACATACCGGATTGGACAAGGCTGTAAGAGACTATGTCTTGGCGCAGAGTGAGTCGATCGAGTTCTTGAGTAAGCTTGACGATTTGTTCGAATTTCTATTGCCGGCATTTGAGAGGGAGGGCAAGTCTTATTTGAACGTTGCTATTGGCTGCACCGGCGGAAAACACAGGTCGGTTGTAATTGCCGAAGAGCTTCTGAGAATATTTCGTAAGAGGGGTTTTGATCCAAGGGTAAGCCATAGGGATATCTCGAGGTAGCGATGTCATTGCCGAATGGTAAGGAGCTGGTTGTCGCCATTGGGGGTGGACATGGTCTTGCGTCGTCTCTGAGGTCGCTTGTTCTAGCGGGAGCCTGCCCAGTTGGAGTGGTCTCCGTCGCCGACGACGGGGGTTCGAGCGGGAGGTTGAGGGAGGAGTTCGGGATGCATCCTCCCGGCGACGTGAGGAAATGTCTCGTGGCACTGGCCAGATCGGAGTCGGTATGGACATCGGTGTTCGATCTTCGATTCGACTCAGGTGAGCTGGCAGGCCACAGCCTAGGGAACCTTATCATCGCCGGACTGACGGAGGTGACGGGTGATTTTACAAAGGCGATCAAGCTGGCCCAAGAGTTGATTGGAGTGGAGGGATCGCTGCTTCCATCTGCGGTAGCTCCATTGACTTTGTGCGCAAAGGCTGGGGAAGAAATCATCGAAGGGCAAGCGAAAGTGGTTCAAACCAGTTGCATCGACAGCGTCTTTACGATTCCGGAGAATCCTCTCGTGCCTGAGAGCGTCCTCGATGCAATCGGTACAGCAAAAACTATCGTGGTAGGTCCCGGATCCCTGTTCACCTCAGTGCTGGCCGTGCTATGCGTTCCGAAGATAAAAGCAGCCGTCAGGGCAAGTTTGGCAAAGAAGATCTATGTGGTCAATCTCAGGCCTCAGCAATTTGAGACACTTGGCTTTGACATCTCGGACCATATTCGGGCGTTGTTGAGGCATGGGTTTGTGCCTGACTTGATTTTGGCCGATAATGCATATATGGAACTTGGAGACTCAAGAACCCTGTGCGAATCCATAGATGCGGAGCTGGTTGTTTGTTCCCTAGCCGACGAGTTCGGCGGTCTTCACGATCCAGAGCTTTTGGCTGACGCATTCAAGCGGCTTGTCTAGTGCTATTATGTTGGGTTTTCTGTCGAAACGGCTGAGCGCTGGACAATTGATGTAGGCTTTAGCGAGATTAAAACTTGAAGATTAAAGATAGTCGTGGGCTTGCTTTGATTTGTGATGTAGAAATTTATCTGTCACGGTGGAGGAGAGATGACTCTCAAGGTTGGAATAAACGGTTTTGGACGGATTGGGCGCAATTTTTATAGAGCAGTCAGGGCGTCGGGCGCTGACGTCCAAATTCTTGCAGTCAACGATTTGACTTCGGTGGCCACAAATGCACATCTCTTGGCTTATGATTCGACCCTTGGTCGACTTGGGGCCGATGTTAGCGTCGTCGACGAGGGAATCCTGGTGGGCGACTCGCTTTTGCGAGTTTATTCAGAGCGGGATCCCAAAGCGCTGCCATGGAAGGAGCTCGGTGTCGATGTGGTGATCGAATCGACCGGAATCTTCACAGACGGCAGGGCGGCGGCGTCACACCTAGAGGCTGGAGCAAAGAAGGTGATCATTTCGGCGCCTGCAACAAACGTTGACGCAACTTTTGTGATCGGGGTAAATGACGAGCTTTACGATCCGCAAAAGCACAACATTGTTTCGAATGCCTCATGCACTACAAACTGTTTCGTGCCGATGATGAAGGTCTTAGATGACGCTTTTGGGATCCGCAAAGGTCTGATGACTACTGTTCATGCCTATACCAACGACCAGAATCTTTTAGATCTCGCCCACAAGGATCTCCGCAGAGCAAGGGCTGCAGCAGTGAACATTGTGCCGTCATCCACCGGCGCAGCAAAGGCAACGGGCCTTGTCATGCCGAAGCTGCAGGGAAACCTTGACGGCACCTCTCTGAGGGTGCCTGTTCAGGATGGCTCGATAACTGACGCGAATGTGATAGTGAACGGATCGGTTACCGTGGCCGAGGTGAATCAAGCCTATAAGAGATCTGCTGAATCGGGGAAGCTTTCGAGCGTTCTGGAGTACTCCGAAGCGCCTCTCGTCTCGTCGGATATCGTGGGCTCTCCGGCGTCATGCACGTTTGATTCGCTGCTCACGATGGCCATGGATCTAGAAAACGGCTCAACGCTTGTCAAGGTCTTTGGATGGTACGACAACGAGTGGGGCTATTCGAACAGGCTTGTTGATCTGGCCAAGTTAGTTGGGGTGAATCTGTAGGTAGTCGGCGGTGCCGTCGCCGATGTAAAGATAGCGCGAGCAGGGTTAGCAGGTACCAAATGTATATTCCCCAACTTGAAGACCTCGGAGACGTCAAGGGTAAGACTGTCTTAGTCCGCTGTGATTTCAACGTGCCCGTCAAACGAGATGAAAACGGCGAACTTGAGATTGTCGACGATTTCCGCATCCGTTCCTCCGTTCCTACTTTGAAATGGCTTGTGGATCGGGGTGCAAAAGTCATTGCATGTTCCCATATCGGACGCCCGCACGGAAAATACGATCCTGACCTCACCATTGCTCCCATGGCGAAAAGGTTGCATGAGCTTCTGCCCGAGGTCGAGGTGATGGAGAATCTGCGGTTTTCAAAGGGCGAAGAGGAAAACGACGATTCCTTTGTCAAGGAGTTGATAAAGGGGGTCGACCTATACGTGGATGATGCCTTCGGTGCGGCGCATCGTCAGCACGCATCCATCGTGGGTCCGCCGAAGTATCTCAAATCCGCTGCCGGGAGGCTCATGGCAAAGGAAGCCGAGGTGTTGTCGTCGCTGCTCGAGGAGCCAAACCGGCCTTTCGTGGGAATCATGGGAGGGTCCAAGGTCTCCGATAAGATAGGTCTCATTAAAGCTCTTCTGGAAAAGGTGGACCGCATGATCGTTGGTGGCGGAATGGCGTTCTCATTCCTTGCGGCTTCAGGCCAGGCGGTCGGTGGGTCACTTGTCGAGCCGGATCAGTTCGAGACATGCAAAGAGCTTCTTTCAGCTAGCGATAAGTTAGTTCTTCCTGTTGATTGCGTGGCTCTCAGTTCGGACGGCAGGTTCGGTCTGGCGGAGAGGAGCGGATCGAAGAAGGTGTTCAACAGAGAAATTCCAGACGGCTGGATGGGTCTGGACGTTGGACCACGCTCAGTTGGGATATTCGAAGCAATAATTTCAGGAGCAAAGACAGTGCTATGGAACGGCCCCCTGGGAGTGTGCGAGGACCCGAGATTTTCTGCAGGAACCCGGGCGGTTGCGACGGCGGTTGCGAACTGCGGCTGCTTTTCTGTTGTCGGCGGA
>JAJYVK010000048.1 GCA_021792075.1 Actinomycetes bacterium
GATCCGCATCGAAGATTCGAACCTGATCCTGAACTAAAGCTCTCGAGCGTTCACGACATGGCCGATCTGGTCATCCATAAAACTGTCGCGCCTAGCTTGGCGTCAAAACCGCTCTACGGCCGTTCGACCAGCACCTAGGGCGGCAAGTAAATGATCTTCGGGCCTCAACAACATGACCACGCCAGCCACTTTGCTCAGTCTTAGCTGCCCGGCCGCCTCGATCAATTCGAATTCGTACCGATTAGAAGTAAGTCCACCAGCCTTGCGGAAGGCCGTGCCGATGGTGCACTCGACAATCAACTCTCCAGGATGATGACGTCTGACGGTTGAACCCAGACAAAGACATCATCTGCTCTGCGTATGCGGACAGAGGCCTCTGATCTGATCCTTAGCTCACACTCTCCCGTTCTGACGACGTGATCTATGCGATCCCCTAGAAACGCGGTTGCCACCAATTTTGCGTCAAAACAATTTACCGGCCTCTCTGCAGGAGCACTGGTGCTTACGCGAATGTGTTCCGGCCTAAGGCAAACGACAACCCGGGATCCCTTTTCCCGTCCCCGCTGGCCGGAGGCACGGATGACTCCGATTCCGGTTTCAACCTGGACTTCGTCGCCGGACAGAGCGGTAACCGTGCCATCAAGAAAGTTCGCTCCCCCTAAGAAGTCCGCAACATATTGAGTGGACGGGCTTCCATAGATTTCCCGCGGCGTCCCCAGCTGCACGATCTTGCCGGCATTCATGATCGCAATTCGAGACGAGAGGCTCAAAGCCTCGCCCTGGTCGTGGGTGACGTATATAGCTGTCACCCCGGTCTCCCTCTGCAGCCTCTTCAACTCCATCCTCATGCTCTCGCGTAGCTTCGCGTCAAGGTTCGAGAGCGGCTCATCCAAAAGGATGATGGGCGGCTCCGTCACCAGAGCCCTAGCCAGAGCCAGCCTTTGCTGCTGGCCCCCGGAGAGTTGCGTGGCTGAATGGTTCACGTGGGAGATCAGGCCGACAGTCTCGAGAATCTGCTCCACACGATCCTTGATCACTGCGGCCGAAGGCCTCTGCTTGCGCGGCAGCACCTCGAAAGGAAATGAAACATTCTTGAAGACCGTCATGTGCGGCCAGATGGCATAGGACTGAAACACCATCGAGATTCCGCGCTTTGAGACAGGCACGTTGATGCCCAACTCGCTATCGAAAAGGACCTTGTCCCTAAGCCGCACGCTACCTGAGTTCGGGTGCTCCAAACCTGCAATCGAGCGCAATGTCGTGGTCTTTCCACATCCTGACGGCCCCAGAAGCGTGAATAGCTCGCCTTGCTCCACCTCAAATGACACTCCGTCGATTCCACCGGCCCGTCCCCTGCCATCTGGCGTGGATTCTTGCGAACCGGGTCCCTTCGTGACGTCTACGGAGAAATGCGTCACCAAGTCCTTAACCCAAAGCACTGACTCTTGCCCTCCACTCAAATATCAACCGTTCATCCCGCCCACAAGTCACTTGAACGCACACCGCTCGCACAAATCGACGTAACTTCTTGGACTCATCAATTAGACACCACATTCTCATCTGCAAACATTGCAACATCGACCACGTATGCACCGCTGCCTTCGGTGCCGACAATCACTGGATTTAGATCCATGCCGACGATCCAGTCGCCATCTCGAGAAATGGCATCGCTGAATGAAGCGATCAGCTGAGAGAGCGCCTCGACATCGGCAGGCTTGCGGCCGCGAGCACCGTTGAGAGCTGGCCAAATACGCAACTTCTCTAGAATTCGCCGCGCTGCGGAGGGCGAAACCGGCGGAAGCTCCCACACAGTGTCGCGAAGAATTTCAGCGTAGATCCCACCTGTGCCGACCATCATCAGAGGACCCCACGTCGGGTCTTTCTTCATTCCGAGGATTATCTCTACTCCCGAACCCATCATTTTCTGGACCTCGAAATGCAGAGCCGCTCCCGAAGAGGACTGGCCCGAAAGGCGCTGAGACATCTCCTGGCAGGCCTTGATTACAGCGCCTTCATCTTTGAGATCGAGAGCGACGCCGCCCACATCAGACTTGTGCACCATGTTTTCCATGACAGCTTTCACCACGACCGGATAGCCAAGCTCGCTTGCCAGCGAGGCGGCCCTGGCCGAGTCCTCCGCGATGCCGCCTGCCACATAGGGAATGCCCGAATCCGAAAGCCATTTGCGAGCTCGAACAAGTGGCAAAGCCATAGAGCTTTCATCCATCAATGCGCCTGCCTCAGCCGGAATCGCCTTGGGAGTCTCAGCTGCACTGCTGAGCGAACTAAGCCAAGAGTTGAACCTGGCCATCGCTAGCACGGCGTTTCTGTAGCTCATCACGAAGGTTACATCAAGCTCCCGAAATAGATCCCACCACGAAAGATCAAAACGCTCATAGGCCCGCGAAAGGACAAGAGGCACCGTCCCGGCTGATCGAACCAAGTCGATTACGTCTTTGTAAAGAGAGGCGAGAGCAGGCGAAGGCTTGACGGACATGTTCAATCTGATCGCTAGCACATCGACCGCCTCATCGCTTGCAAGCGCTCTCAGACTCTCCCAAAAGGCATCGGGACGCGTGGTGCGGCTGTTCTGGAGATCCAATGGGTTGCCGATCAGCGTGGACTTGTTGAGCCCATTCCTCAGAGATGCCAGCGTGGCTGGGTAAAGGGTTGCCAGCTCGAGACCTTCGCGATCCGCAATGTCGCAGATGAGGCTGGTCTCTCCGCCGGAGATAGTTGCAAAAGCGGTTCCCAGCCCAGTTAGCTTGGCTGAAGATAGACCCTCTTTTTTGAGACCGTCGAAAAGCGTGATGGTCTCTACGAAATCATCGATGTCGAAAGCCTCGCTGACCCCCATTCTGCTAAATACCGCCTGCCATCCCTGATTTGGGCTGGAGAGGCGCCCTGTGTGGGCAATCGAATTGAGCTGCCCGCGCTCGGATGCTCCTATCTTTAGCACTACCACCGGCTTTCGGCTCCTCTGAGCCGCTGCCAGCGCCTCAGCAAACGCTCTGGGCCTGTCGATGCTCTCGACCACCAGCGCAATGACCCTGGTCTCTGAGTCCTCAGCAAAATGGCTCACCAACTCCGGCAGACCTATCACTGCGGCGTTCCCGATTGAAACAGATGCCCGAACACCTATCTGACGATCGCCAAGCATTCCCATGATCACGTTCAGCATGCCACTGGACTGGGCAACCACAGATATCCCACCGCTCCTGAGAGGAGTTTGGAGCGTCCCCGCGCACCACATTCCCACCTTTGAAGCGGGACGTATATAACCCAGCGTGTTTGGACCAAGCATCGTGATTCCCCACTGGCGGGCAAGATCTCCGAGTTCGATCTGGGCCAAGCGTCCTTGCTCGCCCTCATCGGCATACCCGTCGGCAATGACCAGGGCCGCGCCCACCCCCAACTTCCCAGCAGCTTCGATCACAGCGGCGACCTGGTCGTGGTTGACCAGAACAGCTACCACGTCCGGAGTTTCCTCGAGCTCCTCCAGAGAGGCAAAGCACCTTAGGCCTGAGATGGTTTCGTACTTGGGATTGATAGGAAATATCTTTGAAGCCGCAAAACCCTGCTGAGCAAGGTTGCCGATCAGGCTCTTGGAATAGTGGCGGCTCTCTGACGCACCGACGATTGCAATGCTCGTCGGCGAGAACAGCTTCTCCAGGTTATTCGGGCGCACCTTGCGGCTTTCCATATCCACCTATCCTTAGAACTCCATCTAAAAAGGGGCCGTCTTTCCTCTCTGCCCCTCATTTTCCAACAACCACGCCAGCTCGTCTCAAAAAATCTGCACTACTGGCACTTTTGATGCACGCCGATCCCTCTGCGATATGTGAGAAGCCGCCCTCTACGGGAGCTCGGCATATCTCGCATCTTCTTCAGAGCGCCTCGGACACCGACACTCCGAAGCCGTGCCCTCCGGGAAGGCTCACCTTGCCATTCTCTATTCGAAGACCTGTAACCGGATCCCCCTCCAGGCGTTCGAACTCTGCGAGTTCAGCAGGCTCGACCAGATCGTCTATGACAACTGCCAACTGCAGCGCGGCAGCACTGAGCAGCCTGCTGCCTACATGCGCGCCGATCCGCACCTGCACTCCGGCATCTGAACACATCCGCACCACCTGCGCAGCCTTGTCGATTCCGCCGAGCTTTGGAACCTTGATGCTCACCCCATGAACGGCCTTCTCCCTGATCAACTCATCCACCCGCTCTACCGAGTTAGCCGCCTCATCCGCCTCTATCGGAATCGGATTGCGCTCGCGAAGGTACTTCATCCCTTCGATGTCGTCTTGGGGAACCGGCTGCTCGAACACATCGATGTTGAACTGGGCTATCCGGTTCGAAATCGACAATGCCCCCTCTGCGCTGTAGCTCTGGTTGGCATCGACGGTCAGGTTGACGCTGGGCCCAACCTTAGTCCGTATCGCTGCAACCCTTTCGAAATCCAGGTCTGCATCCTTGTTGTCCAGCTTGACCTTGAGATCGCGGTACCCCTCATCTACGAGCGAAGCCGCCACCTTGGCCATCTCCTCCGGAGACTTCAGAGAGAGTATTCTGGTAACCCTCACCGACTCCCTCCTCAAATCACCCAGAAGCTCATGAGCTGCGACTTGGTTGGAGCGGGCGACAAGATCGACCAGCGCCATCTGGACTAGAGCACGGGAAGGCCCGACAAGGCTCTCGACCACCGAGCCATCCTTTGCCGATACCACTTGGGGAAGGATTTTCTCCAGGGCGTCTTTCATATCCCCTAGCCGATACCCGAGGTGCTGGATCTCCCCCACAGAAGCAGAGCCCACGACTTTGTTTTCGCCGTAGAGCTGGAGGAGAAATCCAGGGCTGGCCGGATTCGCTGCAAGCGCAAAGCGCCAGGTGGGGTCGCTCTTCGGCAGCTCAAGCCGCACGATCCGAAAACCGGTCAGCCGAGGAGCTGCGCCCAGAAGCCCCTTGGGCGATATGTCATAACCTTTGTTCGACATTTCTACTCTCCTTTTATCGACTCAGATCGATGTGAACCAAGGCCGAACTCTCCCTTTGCCATTGCGGCGGACGTTGCAAGCAAGCGCCTTTTCTGGAATCAATGCCTCGGCGCGCTCTCAAGGTCAGGAGATTCCTTCCTCCCACGTAGCCGTACGGGCCGCTTGCTCTTTTCATACGGCGTCACCAACCGTTACGGCAGCTGGAGCAACTCTTTGAAACCCTATGAAGCGAAAAGCCAAAAGGCCCACGAGCGCGCTGACAACAAAGATCAATGCACCAAGAGCGCTGACCACGTTGAGATCCCCGTTCACAAGCTGATCTAAGAGCAGCGTCGACAGCAGAGGGGTGGCGGCCGTCACCAGTATCGAGGCCATCGCCAGCTCTCTGAACGATGTGAAAAAGACATAGAGAGAGGTGCCGGTAACAGAGCTTTTCACCAGCGGAAGGACAATCTTGAAGATCACTTGATACCCTGATGCTCCCGAGATTCGTGCCGCCTCTTCGAGTTCTCCGGAAATCCCGATAAGTGCAGGCCTGACATAGCGGATGCCATACGGGACGAACATGGCCACGAATGCGATTCCTATCGCCAGAAGAGTCCCGAAAAGTGGAACAGGCGAGTACAGGTAGAAAAGAAGAAACCCGAACCCCATTACGATGCCTGGAATGACAAGGGGGATGTTAGCCATGAAGTTCACAACCCTCGCCAAAGGGCCCTTTCCCCGGACCGACACCCAAGACGCGAGCAATGTGAGCAACGCCGTGAATATGGCCGCCCCTAGAGCAACCTCGACCGTGTCGCGAATGGCGGTCATGAAACCTGAAGTGTGCAAAAGCGTCGTGTAGTTGCTCATGGTGAAGCTGCTCGCCCGGAAGGAGGCCCCGATGGTTTTCTGAAACGACGCCAGCACGACATATAGACACGGAAGCAGGAAAAAGGCCAGAATTATCAGATTCAAAATTGTTGGAAGCCACCGGAACCGCCCCAGCCGGATCGTCCGATCCACGTTCCCCCGCCCCGATATCACCTCGAAACGCTTGGTTCCTTTGGTGAACCTCGTTTCGAGCAAGAGAAGCACCACAAGCCCAGCCACCAGCACAACGCCAAAGGCGGAGGCGATCGAATAGTTGGGGATCAGTGAGCCGTGTATGGAGTTGTAGATCTCTTCGGTGAAGATGCTGGTGCGAGCAGGGACGCCCAGAAGAACCGGCACCTCGAAGCCTTGTATGGCCCTGATCGCAATGAGAATCACAGCACTCAGAAGCACCGGCTTCAGAAGCGGGATGGTGATCTTTCTCATCACGGTCAACCCCCGCCCACCGTGGATCTGCGCCGCCTCTTCGAAGGAGGCATTGAATGATCGGAGCGGGCCTATCAGAAGGAAGAACACTACCGGCACATTGAGCAGGCCTTCCATTGCGATCATCCCAGGCAGGGTCTCGATGTTGAGAGCCAGATGGAACCCGAGCAGGTGCCTCAACCAAAGGTCTCCAACCCCGTTTCCATTCCCGAAGAGGATGATCCATCCAATTATGTTCACCAGGCCAGGAACCGCGAAGCCGATGAACGCCACCACATAGCCAAGCCAGCGCATCGCAGCATCGGTTCTGATCGTCGACCAGGCGACTATAGAGCCGACAACGAGTGTGACGATGGTGCTTCCTAGGGCGAATTCAAGCGTTTGCACAACGGTTGAGCCAAGCCCGTTGTGGGTTATCGAGCGGTAGCCGCTCAAAGAGAAGTTCAGGCCAAGGGAGATCCCGGAGACAAAGCTCTTCCAGAACATCACAAAGAGCGGAGGAATCGTCAGATAGGCAAGGACGAGCAGGACTATGACCGCCAGAGCCGACTCTGCCCCCCCAATATTTTTCATCGAAGCGCGCAACCGTTGCGCCAAAGCCTTCAACCCAACTCCCCCCACATAGAGATCTGCCAACCCCCGTCACTCGAAATGACCTTACTCACGCTCCCATGTCCACCCATAGAAAGCTCCACCCTGCCAAGCAATCCCACGGGGCCAACCCAGCAGCTGCGAACCCCGTCAACAGGTTGACACGCCCGCCGGCTGCTTCCTCTAGGCCCAGTTCATTCGAGCCAGATGCGAACCGCAGCATCTGGCTCGAATCCAACAAAGTCGGACCTACCCGAAGTACTTCGTCTGCAGGGCGTGCCACGAGGAGAGATCCGAAGAGTACTGTGCCGCGGTCAATCCTTGGGTCGGCACCCATGTCTTGAACGGAACCGATACGTTCGGAGAGCCGTAGTGCAGCTGCTGGAATATGCCTTGCGCAGTCGGCCCGGTCTCAAAATTGACGAACAGCGCTGCCGCCGCGGGATCTGCGACACCCTTGAGGACTCCGACCTGGCCGACGTTGGCGATGACCGGCTCGAGCGGAAGCCACTTGACCGGTGAGCCCTTGGCCGCATTCTCCAAGAAGTGGTCCTGGAAGACCGAGATCGATGCGCCGTACTGGCCCGAGGCCACCAAACCTGCTGTGGCTGCTCCAGACAGAGACACAATTGCGGGTTTGTTGGTTGCACCGAGCTGCTGTAAAAATGCCTCACCCTTCGTCTTGCCCATGGCATAGAGCACCGATCCGATCCAGTCCCAGCCCGTCGAACTAGCCTCGGTTACAAGCTGGCCCTTCAGCGCCGGATTGGTCAGATCCGACAAGGTCTTCGGCACGTCTGCGGCTGGAATCTTGGTGGTGTTGTAGCCGAAAGCCAGCCAGGAGATCCTGTCAGTCACTAAAAGGTAGTTTGAGCCTGACTTGGTGAGATAGTTGGCAGGCATCTGAGCTGTTGGATCCGCATATGGCACCAAAAGCCCAGCCGCCTGAAGCTCCAGCGCACCTGGACTTGTCACCTCGAAGACGTCCGCTGCCGGCTTGCCTGCCTGCTCTTCAGATATGGTCTGAGGAATCAGCGTGCTCTCGTCAGCCCGGTTCACCGTGACATGGATGTAGGGATACTGCTTTTCAAAGGCGTTGACCAGCTGGGTGACTATCGGGCCGGCAAGAGAGGTCATGAAGTTCAGCTTCCCCTCTGTCTTGGCCGCGGCTTCAAGCACTGAAGTGGCATTGGATCCCTGGTAGGTGAGCAATGCATCGCCGGTCGGGGTCTTAGATGCTCCCGATCCTGACGTCGTGGTGCTCGAGCTCGATGACGAACTGCCACAAGCGGTGAGCAAAAGAGCTAGCGCCGCCACTCCAACCGAAGTCGGCTTAGCAAATTTCCTTATAGGACGAACAATACGCATGAATCACATTCCTTTCGGTGAGTCAGGCTCGGCCGACTCTAGAACAGACGAACTCGTGACTAAAAAGACCGCTGGGGTAATGAGCCAATACGAACAATTACCTCTCATATTCGAAACATCAGCATCAAGGAATGGCCAAATAAGTTGTCCACTGATAACACGCCCCCCGCTGATCTGCGATCATCTCGCATCGACAACAACTCAACCTCACGCGCATGTCGTGGTGATTACCCCCTCACCCGACTGCATTCGGCAACTGGTACTGCAATGATACACATCTAGCACGCTCCGGATAGATCAACTGTCTGACCTTTCTGGCTTGCTCCAACATAGCTAAACCCCAGGTTAGATATGCTGGCTAAGCCATGGCCCATGACAAAGGCTGGCAATGTCCATCGAGGCTGGGAAACCAAGATGAACTCCAAGCTGCTTTGGCCCGGCACTAGAGGCCACATCGGCCCCGGCCGTCAACCGGACTCTGCTACCTTGGTGCACCCATATGCAACCTCCCTTTCTCTTCCCAGTTCCTGCGGACTCCATTTGACCTATTTCTCTCCCA
>JAJYVK010000049.1 GCA_021792075.1 Actinomycetes bacterium
CATGGACGGTATACTCAACAACTCTGTCTTCACGAATGTCTGGGTGATCTCTCCTCCACCAGACGCTATCCAAGAATTCAATGTTCAATCGCACATTACCAACGCAGAGTTCTCTATCACCACCGGATCAAATATCAATGTAGTGACTCGGCCAGGCACCAATAAATTCCACGGTTCCGTGTGGGAGTTTGTTAGAAATGATGTGCTAGATGCCAATACATTTCCGGATACACAGCGCCTGCCATACACGCAAAACCAGTACGGCGTCTACCTTGGCGGCCCAGCTTACATTCCACATCTTTACAATGGCAAAGATCGCACTTGGCTATCCGGCTACTGGGAGGGATTTAGATCCTATCTAACCCAAACAGAATTATCTTCTACGCTAACAAGTGATATGATCGCGGGCAACTTTTCTCAATGGTTAGGCCCGCAAGTAGGGACTGACAGCCTCGGTAGGCCTGAATATGCAAACGAAATCTATGATCCGCTCACGAGCACGCCCGATCCATTACATCCCGGAGAATATTTGCGCAATCCGTTCCCGAACAATACTATTCCCAGCGATAGACTCAACCCTGCCACGCTATTGATGATTAAAAAGTATTTTCCATTACCTAACATGAACGTATCCGCAACAACACTGCCCAACTATCAGTTTCCAGGACAGACCAATACGTTGAGCGACGTTTTTGGCGTTAGATTGGACCATCGATTCTCCCAGAAGGACGAGATCTTTATCAGGGTTAACCGATCCAATCAGCATGTTGCGCGACCAGAAGATTTCCCTACATACGTGAGTGAGTTGAGCAACTACGGCCAACAGGCTGCATTTGGATTTACACATTTGCTAAATCCAAACACCATTCTCCAACTTCATTATGGTTATAGTTATGTTAACGACTTTGAGGGAGACGAACCTGCAGGCCCTGCGTTTGCAGACTCAATCAACTTTGAAAATGCCGGGCCGGAACACGCCGGCATCCAAATGGCCCCCCAAGTTTCCATCACAAACGGCTTTAGCGGCGTCAGTCAATTCGCAATCCCACTGGGTCCAATAGAAGCAATGGACTACCATGCAGATCTATCCAAAGTTGTTGGTAACCATACAATAGGCGTTGGCGGCCTATATTATCATCTGCGCAGCTATGATGACGGCTGGGGCGCCACGACGAATTACACGCAGAATGGTACAGCGCAAGATGGACTTCCAGGACCGACAGGCTTTGGGCCAGCCAGCTTCATGCTTGGAGTGCTGGACAGTTATCAGCCATGGGTAGGCAATACCGGTGCCGACCAAACCGTAAACTGGTACGGATTCTATGCCCAAGATCAGTGGCAGGCGACAAAACGGCTAGCGATAACCGCTGGATTCCGTTGGGATTATGTGACGCCGCCGAACTACCATAAAATTGTCTCCGGGTTAAATGTTCTAGACGGCCAGTTCATAATAACAGGAGCTGTCCAGCCACAGTTCCCGAAAGCCACCGGTCCCTCCGGCTTCTTCAATCCTCAATATAACGGATTTGAGCCTAGGCTGGGCATTGCTTACCAAGCAACGAACCGCATCGTCCTTCACGGCGCATTCGCCATCTTGGACGATCACAATAATACGCTAATCCAAGAGAACCAAAATATTCGACTTTCATGGCCCACCGGGATCGCCGCCAATCTGACCAGTCAGGATTTAGGAATCCCAAAGCTATATCTAAATAACCTACCTACGGCTTCGTCATTTTTAGGAGCTAACCTGCCGCCATATGCCAGCTATGGTGCGGATCCAAACAATAAAATTCCGTACGCTATCGAATATAATATTGGCGTTCAGCAACAGTTGACGAACACTCTTGCTTTGAAGCTTGACTACGTCGGCTCGGTGGACAAGCATGAATATATCGTTCCAGAAGCCAACATGGCGTTATACCCAGGACCTGGCCCGGTCCTCAACAGAGAACCGTTTCCCCAGTATGGTGGGCCCTTTTCATTCTCTTGGAACGAAGGACCCGCAAGCTACAATGCCTTGCAGGTGTACATGGAGAAGACGTTTGCAGCAGGGCTGTATTTTATGATGTCGTACACTTGGTCGAAATCGCTTGACTGGGCCTCTGATCCTTACAACAATAACTTTCCAAACTTCTACGATCTTGCTTCGAATTGGGGACCATCCAATTACAATAAGACGAACATGTTCGTGACCAGTGGTGTATATGCATTGCCAATCGGCACAGGTCAAAGATTTCTAGCAACATCCAATAAAGTTCTCGAAGGTATCGCTGGAAATTGGAACATAGGGGGTATCCTCACGCTCAACTCTGGAGGCCCTTTTGATGTACTTGCAGGATCAGACATCGCAAACACAGGTGGTCCAAGCCAGCGTGCTAATAGAATTGCAAATGTGAATCCCTACGCAGTACAGAGAAACTATCTACACTGGTTAAATCCAGGAGCGTTCGCTGAGCCGAGCACCTACACCTACGGTAATGAATCGCGTGACGATTTGGTTGGACCGTCCTATAAAGATCTGGATGCAAACATCTTTAAGAACTTTCCTGTGTCATCCCTGGCTACTCTGCAGTTTCGTGCTGAATTTTTCAACATGCTAAATCATACAAATCTTGGGAACCCAGTAAATAATCTACAAGATCCCGCCTTTGGTGAAGTCTTATCCGCTGCAGGCGCAGGCCGAGAGATTCAATTTGCATTCAAAGTGCTCTGGTAGTGGAAGACAAGTACATCTCAGATACTGAGCCCAAGATCTAGATTTGGGTGCCAGTATGAGCGATCACAGAGTGAGAATCACGTCGACGTTGCTTGTGTGACTCTCAAGCAGCAGTGTTGTCACGCATTCAGTCACGTGCGTACCACTCACCAGTGCATGTAAAAGAGAGGGGTGATAATATATGCGAATCCGTACAATCCTATTGAGAGGGCTAATCGCGTACACCGCCGTAGGGGGGGCTGGCGCCGTCAGAGCGAGCGCCCAGAGCGGCACCCCGAAGCCGGTATTTACAATAGGGAAGTTTGATCGCTCTTCAGCCGAATTTGCCACGGGATCTCCCAAGGAGCCGGTCAATTTCATTGTAGGAAAGAGTACTGCCTCAAAAGACTGGTATGCACAGCAGCCAGCGGAGCTTGCTTCGGCCGTCGGTGGCCAACTCAAAGAAGCGGCAGAGGCGCCTCGTCAAATTACATTCAATATGGACAATGTCGCTGGTCGGGCATATCGGCTACACGTTGCCGTACTAATCGAAACCGCTAGCGTACCCGCACTGAAGGTCGGCATCAATGGCAGACACGGTACATTTTACTTGCATCCAAAGCTCGACTACGCTAACGGAGACCAAGTTGACTCGTTTTATCCCGCATACTCCCACGCCGACGTCGCGTTCGAGTTTCCGGGCAGCTATCTGCATTCAGGAACTAACACGATCACCCTGCAAGCTGCCGAAGAGGCAGCCAAAGCAGTGCCAGACGCTGGCCTGACCTACGACGCAATTGAGCTCGACCAGGACGTGAAACTATCCTCCCCGCGGATGCCGTCAGCGCAGATCATCCCGACCATCTTTTATGAAAAGCAACAAGGCCAACTAAAGGAACTGGTTGATGTCTTTCTAAGCCACAGAGAAAGGCTGAAGCCCGGTAGCAGCGTGGCACTCTCTATCGCCGGCAAGCGTTATTATCAGGCGATTCAAAGTGACGATGATTTCGGCGAGAAAGAGATCCCATTCTATGTCCCGGAGTTTCCAGCCCAAACATCAGCACTTCTTAGATGGAACGTGACAGGACGCAGGCGACAATTGCAGCAAACGATTGCTCCTGAGAAGAAATGGGTGCTGTACGTGGTTCCTCATATTCACATTGATGTCGGCTATTCGGATTACCAGGGTAAAGTAGCTGCAATTCAGGCCAGAGCGATTGATGAAGCGCTGAATATGACGGAACAGCACCCAGAGTTCCGCTTTAGCTTGGATGGCGAGTGGGCCCTCGCCCAGTATATGAAAACCCGGACGCCGAAGGAACAGCAACGCGCCATTACGGCCGTCCAGCATAGGCAGTTATTTGTGCCTGCGCAATATGCCAACTTACTTACTGGGTTCCCAACTGCAGAGACGTTGGTACGGTCGTTGTATGCGAGCGCGAACTTCAGCAGAGAATATGGCACACCATTCAATTATGCCAATATTACTGACGTACCATCATACTCGTGGTCCTATGCTTCGATCCTCGCCTCCGCTGGGATTGACTATCTGCTTTCGGGGAGTGATAATTATCGTGCGCCGGTACTATTGCAGGGTCGTTTGAATGAAGACTCTCCGTTCTGGTGGGAGGGACCAGACGGACAGAAGGTCTTATTTTGGTATTCCAGGATCTATCAGCAGATGCAAATGTTGTTCGGATTGCCACCCGTATTATCGGCGGGACGTGATACGCTCCCATTGTTTCTGCAAATGTACAACCATCCCAGCTACCGCGCGAACGCGGTGATCCTCTATGGGACCCAAGTGGAGAACACCGATCTATTTCCGCAACAGGCAGAATTGGTGGATCGCTGGAACAAGAAATACGCATATCCGAGGTTGCAGTATTCCGGATTCCATCGCGCACTCAAGAATATAGAGAAGCAGTTTGGCAACAGCATTCCGGCGATACGTGGCGATGGAGGTCCTTATTGGGAGGACGGGATAGCGTCAGACGCTTACTATGCAGCCCTAGAACGAGAAAACGAAAGCCGGGGGCCATCGGCTGAGAAGCTCGCGACGTTGACTTCTGTCGTGAATCCGCATCTTGAGGCCGACAAAAGCGATTTGGACCGGATGTGGACCAATATGGTTCTGATGGATGAGCACACCTGGGACTCATACAACAGCATATCGGATCCAACCAGTCGGGAAGCGGTCCAACAGTTGGCGGTAAAGGATCTCTATGCAGTCAATGCTCATGCTTTGGCGGATTTTGTGGTCCGCAACAGCCTGGCAAGTCTGGCCGACTCGATCTCAGCCGGTCGTGGGAGCTTGATCGTCTTCAATACTCTGAATTGGCGCCGTAACGGATTGGTATCGATCGACTTGGACAAAGGCAAGGAAATAATGGACTCGTCTACGGGCCAGATTGTTCCTGCGGAAGTACTGGGCGGAGACAACAATTTCCAACATGTGCGGTTCCTAGCGCAAAACATACCGGCTGTTGGTTACAAGGTCTTCAAAATACAGCCATCGGAGAAACCAGTAAGCGGCGCGACAATCACCCAGACTACGACGCTTGAAAGCCCCTATTATCGCGTGCAGCTAGATCCGACAACGGGCTCGGTGCGCAGCATTTACGACAAACAATTGAAGTATGAGCTGATAGATCAAAAAAGTCCGTATCATTGTGGAGAATATCTCTACGTGACCGGAGGAGACAGAGACCCCAATCGTCTGTTGCACTATAGCAGCGTTGCGCGGATGCCGAACCTGGAGATTCACTCTGCCGAGAACGGGCGCCTCGTTTCCGTGGTGCGAACGCCGTATGGTTGGGTGGCGCGCATGGAAAGCGCCGACACCAACACTCCCAGGATCACTTCGGAAATCCGCCTCTTCGATGACGAGAAGAAGATCGAGTTCGTTGAAGATGTGGAGAAGAAGGCAGTGGACAGCAAGGAAGCTGTTTATTTCGCCTTTCCGTTCGCCATGAAGCAACCGCAGTTTCAATATGAAATCCAAACCGGCGTAGTCGACCCGGCAAAGGATATGTATCCTGGTGCTGGCCATGAATGGTTTTCAGTACAACACTGGGTATCCGCGCAAGAGAATGGGGTTTCGGCTACGGTTATGCCACTTGATGCGTCTTTGGTTACACTCGGGGACATCAATCGCGGCGCTTGGCCCACAGAATTTGGGAAACGGACGGGGACAATCTTCTCCTACGTGATGAATAACTACTGGGACACCAACTATCGTGCTGGTCAAGGCGGGCATTTCCACTTCCGCTACATTGTCACCAGTGCTCCTTCAACAGACCCAGCCAAACTGAGCAGGTTAGGATGGGAGGAAGTGACGCCGCTGGAAAAGGACGAAGTGACATCACAGGACAAGGCATTGAATCTTCCACGCCCATTGGATGGCAAACAGCAGAGCTTTTTCCAAGCAACTGATCCAAATCTACTGCTCGAGGCCTGGAAGCCGGCAGAAGACGGGAAGGGCACGGTAATGCGCTTTCTCGACCTAGGTGCTGCAACTCGCACAGTGACTGTACAAACGCCACTGTTGCAGTTGCAGCAAGCGTGGCAGACAGACGCCGTCGAAAGGAAAGAAAGTCCGCTATCCTTGGTAGGGGAAACAGGTTTCAAATTTACTATTCATCCTCACGAGATCGTCACAGTGAGGCTGGAAGGCAAGGGTACCGCCGTCAAGTAGAGGGTTCTCGATCCAATATTGCTCCGGCCTGAAGGGAATGCCTGATTGCAGCGTCTAACAAGGCATGAGCACGCGCAACCGAAGGATGCTGTCCGCGGCCGAGTTGAATGATCGGCGCTGCCTAGCGACGAAGATGGCGCTGAGTGGGGTGACCATTGCCGCGGTGGGGGAGCAGCGCGAGTTGGTGATGCGCAAGTTTTGGGGAGCGGTCAAGGAGCATGGGCAGGATGGCCTGCCTACGGTGACGTTACGCCACTGGCATCTGCCGCAGGGTGCGGGGCGCGCTTTGAGCCGCAAGCAGAAGCGGGAGGCGCTGCGGTTGCTGTGCTACTATTATCCCGACCGGTCAAGGATGAGCTACGCCTTGTGGACGCGCCAAGCGGTGGGCGCTCTAATCGCGTGGCGCCTCAAAGACCGCTTGGCAGCGCGCGCGGCGGGCCAGTACCTGACGCGCTGGGGATCCACACCGCGACGACCGCTGAAGAAGACCTATGGGCAACGCTCTGCCCCGGTCGATGGGTGGATCAGCGGGGCGCATCCAAGGATCGACAACGCCCCAAAGGCCACGGGTGTGGAGATTCAGTGGGTCGATGAGCCCAGGCTGCGTTCCGGCTATGCGCGTGGCTTCGGCAATACCCCCAAACGCAAGACGCCGTTGATGCCGGCCGACGCCTCTGCAGCCTGAACGCAATCCTTCCCCTACCCAAGCAATCTGAAAAATGCTCTAACAGGTAAAATATTACAGGACCCCATCGAAAGAAGCATATATGCATTCATTTTACAGATGGCTGCGAACAATGAATAACATTATGAAAGCCATAGGCATATTTCGACACTCGCTCTGGTCTCGATCCGTGCTCATCCTCGTCATGCTTTCCATTACGAAAGCATGCCTCGGTGCAACACGAGAGGCTTCATGCGATATCCAAGGTAGTTTTGTAAAAGCCACTGCTCTCCTCGATAATAAGAACTACAAACACGCTAGCATCATATTAGATCAAATACGAGCATGCCAGAACCTGTCTCCCATAGATACATTCAATTTGGCTTGGCTATACGGAAGGTCCCACAATTTCAATACAGCCCTGAATATTCTGAGGTCCGTAAGTCCTGATATTCCAAATCGCGTCACTCATGGGTACGCGATTGCGCTCACAAAGTTTGAACTAGGCGACTTCAAGGGCACAGTCAAAACACTGACGGATCTCCGATCCAGAGCCACACTCGATACGAGATGTATAAACCTGCTTGGCGTTACATATTCCAAGTTGGGCTTGTACCAGGACGCATATTCACAATTTGCTGAGGAACTCAACAGGAATCCTACGAGTTTATTCGCTTATCTGAATCTCGTAACGTTGTTCTCTGATATCGGGCAGTTCCAAAATGCCCTAGATGTAGCTAATAAGGCCGTGATAGCGTTACCCGATAATTCGGAAGTGTATGTTGTACGTGGCACAATAAACATGTATATTGGTCACCTCGAGAAAGCAGATGACGATTTTGCTAACGCCATTAAGATGTCACCATCGCTAGAAGAACCACGGTTTTTGTTGGCATTGTCGTCATACAAACGTGGCGATTTTATGAGCGCTCAAAGCCAATTAAAACAGGCCATATCATCGGGCATTGCAGGCTCGGATTTGCATTATCTGCTGGCGGAATGCTTATTAAAGACGGACAGCGCGAACCCTCATGAGGCTGTGGTGGAATTGGACCGCGCTATCGACATTAACCCACATTCTATACCTGCTAGAAATCTGCGAGGTAGACTTTTACTGGAAGAGGGTAAAGATGATCGAGCCATAGTAGACCTAAAAATTGTTCTGCAAGCTAAGCCGAATTCACGGAGTGGACTTTATAATCTGGCAAGAGCGTATTCTGCGTTAGGAAACAAAGAAAAAGCAAAGCTTCTTTATACTCGGCTTAGTAAGCTTGAAGAAGACTACCATGCTTCTACGACGAACGATGATTCTCTGAATGACTTAAGTAAGCAAAGGATGAAAGAAGCGCTAACGGGAGGCGATGCCCAATGAAATCGCCGCAGCCCCCAGCATGTCGGCCTCCCCCCGCCCCTGTGCCAAGATACGCTTCGGTCGTTGGTTCGATATTTCTCGTCTCGGGAACTTTCCCACTCCCTGTTTGAACTAGCCTGCCGAGGTCCCGCTCTATTCAAACTGTGCGAAAAAGCGCACGTTATCCCCCGGTCGGGCTCATTTTGAAGTTGGAAAAGCCTAGTCCTTGATCCACTCACTTCGAACGCGTACGCTGATGTGCAGGAGTCGCCCTTGGGGTGATTGCTGCATGAACTTTGAGGAACGGGTCGCCGAGCTCGCTATCAG
>JAJYVK010000050.1 GCA_021792075.1 Actinomycetes bacterium
TTTATCTATGATCTCCGAAAATGTGAATCAGAGAATACCCGCGTCTGAGCTGACATCGCTAGTGAAGTATTCCTCTGAGGGCCTGGTGCCGGCAATAATTCAGGATAGGGAGTCCGGCTCGGTGCTGATGATGGCGTGGATGAACAAGGAGACGTTGGCCAAGACCATCGAGACTGGGAGAACATGGTTCTGGTCTCGTTCCCGCAAGGAGCTGTGGGCAAAAGGCGAAACATCGGGAGACATACAGGTTGTTCTTGACATAGCAGTCGACTGCGATGGAGACACCCTGCTCATAGAGGTGGATCAGAAGGGGAAAGGGGCCTGTCACACCGGTAATTTCAGCTGCTTCTATAGGGGAGTCGCTGAAATGTTCGAGAGTAGTACTTAGATGGGCTCCAGCAGTTTCGACGATTTTGCCAGTGCGTATCGATCCGACAAAGGTTATCAGCTCATTCCTGTTTTTCGAGAGTATCTAGCTGACACGATTACTCCTGTATCGGCATTTCTTGCGCTCGTCGGCTATGAGGGCCAGGGCTTTCTCCTCGAATCCGTGGAGAAGGGGGAGCGGTGGTCGCGATTCTCTTTTGTTGGAAGGAACACGCTTGCAGAGATATCGCTTGCCGATGGAAAGCTTGCAGTGAGATCTGATCTGGACCTTCCTGTGCCGATCGATTCAAAGGGATTCCTTTCGACGTTAGAGTCGCTTCTTCAAAACATCTCCGCTGCTGGATTGAACAGCATTTCACCCTTGCATGCCGGGTTTGTCGGTTACATTGGATACGACGTAATTCGGGAGATCGAGGAGTTGCCTCCTGCGCCGCCTGCCGAGAACGAGCTGCCTGACGCAATCATGCGGATGATAGGCGACATAGCCGTATTTGACCATTGGAAGCAGAAGATAATTCTGATTTCGAATGTTTTGGTTGGTCCGGAGACTTCAAAACAGGAGCTTTACTCAAAGTATCTCGAAGGCAATGCTCGGGTTAACGCTATGTCGGATGAACTTGGCGGTTCGCAAGCTGGTTCGCTGAACTTCACTATCGATCCTGACGCAGGACCAGCCGAGGCTTCATCCTCCCTTTCGTCGCACGACTACGCCACCGCTGTCAAGGTGGCACAGGAGTACATAGCTGCGGGTGACATCTTCCAGGTGGTGCTCTCAAAGCGGTTTTCGTTTGATCTTGGGGCTCACCCGTTGGATTTCTATCGCGTACTTCGCCAGCTTAACCCGTCGCCATACATGTATTTGTTGAGATTTGGTTCGATCACAGTAGCCGGCTCTTCTCCTGAGCCGATGGTCAAAGTGGTGGGGGAGAGGGTAATTTCTCGACCGATTGCGGGAACGCGGCCTAGGGGTGGCTCCGATCTAGAGGATCAGGCGCTCGCGGCTGAACTCTTGGAGCATCCCAAAGAGGTTGCTGAGCACATAATGCTCGTAGACCTGGCTAGGAACGATGTCGGCAGGGTAGCTCGGTTCAATACCGAAGCTATGGACGAGCTGATGGTTCTCGAGCGCTATTCACACGTCATGCATATGACGTCACAGGTGTCGGCAGAAAAGAGACCGGACTGTAGCGCGATAGACGTTTTGCGAGCGACGCTACCCGCCGGAACAGTCTCCGGAGCGCCAAAGGTCAGGGCAATGGAGATAATCAGTGAGCTCGAACCAGTGAAGCGAGGGCCTTACGCCGGCCTGGTGGGCTACGTGGATTTCTCGGGAAATCTCGATGCCGCAATTGCGATCAGAACTTTATTTTGTGACAGCGAAGGGAGGTCGTTTATTCAGGCCGGAGCTGGAATAGTTGCAGACTCGGATCCCGTTCTTGAGGACCTTGAGTGCTCCAACAAGGCCCGCGCGCTGTTGATCGCGGTCTCGGCAGCACGAAATTTTGGAGCATTGGACGAAGGTAAGGCTGACATGATGCCGTTGCTTTAATGCCGGTGACTGCACGCAAAACTACTCTACATACACAGTGAAGGTGCTTACATGGATTCTGCTATATGGCTTAGAGACGCTGAGGTATTGGTTTGTGACGGTGAGCAAGCGGCATGGTACCTGAATGGGCAGCTTTCAGTTAGTGTCGATTCCTTGGAGATAGGTAATGCCAAAAGGGCGTTGCTGCTCGAGCCCGACGGCTCATTGGTTGCACCCGTTGGGGTGAAAAGAAGAGGCGAGGCCGAGTTCGCGCTCTTTGTGCCCGTGGGGTCACAAGCGAAGGCCATGGAGAGACTTGAGCGGTTCCGACTCCGCACCAAGGTGTCATTCAGCACATCGGCGGGGTGTGTCGTCTTTCTCTCGGACGGCGTTAGCGAAGGGTGCGAAGCTCTTGAAGAAGCGGTGATGGCACGAATACCGTCTGCAGCACCGGCCAGCTGCGTGGCGGTCGGGGGACTGTCGGTGGGCGAGCTCTACGGCGAGCTTTCTTGTGGCGACGCCGAGAGGCTATTGAGCGACATCGGATCATTGGATAACACGGATTTCTCGCGGATCATCTCTGGTCAACCGGAGTGGGGATCGGAAATCACGGGCGGGATGAACCCCACAGAGTTGGGGGAGACCTTCATTCACAGCAGAGCAGACTTTCAGAAGGGGTGTTACACGGGGCAGGAGCTTATTGAAAGGGTGGACTCGAGAGGGTATAAGACGCCGAGGCATATGTCGAGCTTTATAGTAAGTGGTGATCCAGCGACACTGAGTTCCTTTGAGGAAAAGACATTCGAAGAGCAAGGACGGCCGGTGTACACTTTGACCTCGTATCAGTTTTGTCCTTCTTTCAACTGCGGCATCGGACTCGGGTTCGTCCATAGACTGGCGGGTGAGTTCCGCTCGAAGATGGAGTTCGATTCTGTGGAGATCGAAGCAATGGCCGTTGGCGAACTCGCCAAAGCCATTCGCGAGCGGCGATGAGACCTCTTATTCACATGGCCAAATAGACATATAGTCAACTGTTTTGCTCTGGGGCAAATAACATCTAAATGTAGATGCCAACTTACTTAGACAAGATCATCGCAGATCACAGAGAGCTTGCCGGTTCCGACACTCGGAAGACCAGTGATCTCATTTCTATTGCCCGGGATATGCCGCCATGTCTTGGGTTTAGGAAGTCGCTTGAGGGTGCGGGCGTTTCTATCATTGCCGAGATAAAGAGGAGATCGCCTTCCAAGGGTCCACTGAACGCGGAACTGGACCCTGCAGCTCAGGCAAAGTCTTACGAACTGAATGGCGCAAGCAGCATAAGCGTCCTGACGGACGAAAAATACTTTTCCGGTTCACTTGACGATCTGAGGCTTGTGAAGAAGAGCACACAAGTTCCGGTTTTGCGCAAGGACTTCACTGTGTGCGCAAATGACGTTCTTGACGCACGAGTGAACGGAGCCGATGCCATCTTGCTAATAGTCTCTGCATTATCGCAACAGGAGTTGGTGGAGCTGCAAGGTCTTGCCAGAGACGTTGGTCTCGATGTGCTTGTAGAGGTGCATGACGAATCGGAACTCGATCGAGCGAAGTTGGCTGGGGCGGACCTGGTTGGGGTGAACCAACGAGATCTCTATACGTTCGAAGTCGATTCCGGTAAGGCCATAGTGCTGGCGGAGCTGATTGAGCCAGCGGCTGTGAAGGTCTGCGAGTCGGGTATATCCTCGCCGAGTCAGATGAGCGCCCTTGCCAAGGCTGGTTACGACGCAGCTTTGGTTGGTGAGGCTCTGGTCAGGTCAATTGATCCTGGACATACCCTTGCGGAGCTTTTGCGAGCTGGTCGAGGCGATTTCTAGATGTTTGTCAAGATCTGTGGAATTACCAATGCGAGCGATGCCTTGCTCTCGGTAGCTCTTGGCGCGGACGCGGTAGGTTTTGTCTTTGCGCCGTCATCGCGTCAGGTCAGCAAGGATCAGGTCAAAGAGATAGTCAGGCAGCTTCCGTCGGAGATCGTGACCATTGGAGTCTTTGTGAATGAGCGACCTGAATCCGTCGTGAGGACTGTTCATGAGATCGGGCTGTCAGGCGCCCAGCTTCATGGATCCGAAGGCCCCAGCTCTGCGGAGTACGTGGCGGACAGAGTGCCGATCGTTTTGAAGGGGTTCTCGGGAGAAAGGCCTTCCCTCGAGAAGCTTTCTCGCTACAGCGTAAGCGCGGTGCTTGTGGATTCTGCAATCCCTGGTTCAGGTGCAAGTTTCGACTGGTCGCTTATCGAAGGGCTGTCTTCCAAGGTACGCTTGATTCTCGCAGGCGGGTTGAAACCGGAGAATGTAGAGGGCGCGATAAGGACCGTGAGGCCTTTTGGCGTCGACGTATCGTCTGGGGTGGAAGCAAAGTTGGGCAAGAAAGATCCGGCAAAGCTGAGGGCGTTCATCTCCAGGTCTCGAAGTGCGTTGTCGGAAGTGCATGGTGTTGCCATTGAGTCGGAATTGGGGATGAATCCGTTCATTCAGGATTTGATTGCACAGAGGACGGCACTATTGGAGCAGGAGTTCGACGGAGTGTTTGATTGGGAGGAAGAACTTTGAGTGTCATGGGGCCACCTTCCGCGTCCGGCCGTTTTGGGGAATACGGAGGTCGCTATGTGCCGGAATCTCTGATACCTGCGTGTTTCGAGCTTGAAAGGGTGTTCACGGAGGCTTGGGCAGATCCTCAGTTTATTGCGGAGTACATGAGAATTCTGACGGAATATGGGGGGAGACCGACTCCGGTGACCGAGCTGCATCGATTTTCGGAGCAGCTCGGCGTCAGAGTTCTTTTGAAGCGCGAGGATCTGGCGCATACAGGCAGTCATAAGATTAACAACGTTGTCGGACAGGCGCTTCTCACACGTCGCATGGGCAAGAAGAGGTTGATCGCAGAGACCGGAGCCGGTCAGCACGGTGTGGCCACTGCAACTGCGGCTGCGCTTCTTGGTTTGGAATGCGTCGTCTACATGGGCGAGACTGATATTTCTCGCCAAGCTTTGAATGTCTTTCGGATGAAATTGCTCGGTGCGTCTGTCATCTCGGTCACCTCGGGGTCGCGAACGCTCAAGGATGCCATCAATGAAGCGATGCGCGAATGGGTGGCCTCCGTCGATACTACGCATTATTGCATAGGGTCGGTTATGGGTCCGCACCCGTATCCCTACATGGTGAGAGAGTTCCAGAGAATCGTGGGGGACGAGGCATATGTGCAGACCAAAGAGCTGCTCGGGGGAGAAGTCCCAGATTACGTGGTCGCTTGCGTAGGAGGAGGATCCAACGCCGCGGGGACATTTGCTGGTTTTGCAGACACCTCGGCGAAGTTGATCGGAGTAGAGCCCGAAGGCGGTGCAGCCATTAACAGGGGAATTCCCGGGGTGGTCCACGGGTCGCGTTCCAATCTGCTACAGGATGATGTCGGTCAGGTGCTCGAGGCTCACTCGATATCTGCGGGCCTTGACTACCCTGGAGTTGGTCCTGAGCACTCCTATCTGGCTTCGATTGGGAGAGTCTCGTACGCGATGGCAAACGACAGCGAGGTCTTGAGTGCGCTGCAGTTGTTATCCAGGTTAGAGGGGATCATCCCTGCGCTCGAGCCAGCGCATGCAGTTGCCTACGTGATTCGTGAGGCCGGAAAGGAGATCCCGTTGGGTTCAACCGTTCTCGTGACTATGTCAGGTCGTGGAGACAAGGACGCGGAGTCTGTCGCACAGATACTAGGAGATAACATCTAGTGGCAACGGAGCCGGTGGGAACTTTAGAAAAGGCGCTCTCGGACAAGAAGAGCGCCGGCCAAAAGATACTTGTGCCCTATGTGTGTGGCGGTCTGGGAGACTGGATCGAAACCATTCATGCGATCACGGAGGCTGGGGCGGATGCCGTTGAGGTCGGGATTCCTTTTTCTGATCCGATAATGGATGGACCGACGATACAGGAGGCTTCCCAGAAGGCTTTGGAGGCGGGTGTCACTCCGTCGAGCATCCTTTCAGAGATTCGTCGTGCTGGTTTTTCCATTCCTATAGCTGTGATGACCTATTACAACATCATCCACCATGCTGGTCATGATCGATTTGCGAAGGTGCTTGCCGACTGCGGGGTTGCTGCATCAATCATTCCGGATCTTCAGCTTGACGAGGCAACAGATTGGATTCGAATTGCCGATGAGAACAGGGTCGAAAACGTTATGCTTGCCGCCCCATCGACGCATCCTGATCGGCTTCGACGCCTTGCCGAGAGTTCCCGCGGATTCGTGTACGGAGTAGGATTAATGGGGGTTACAGGAGAACGATCATCGTTGGCGGGCTCCGCTTCTGAGATAGCTCGGAGACTTAAGGAGTGCACGGATAAGCCTGTTCTTGTGGGGGTCGGGGTCTCAAATGCTGTTCAGGCGGCAGAGGTGTCGCAGGTCTCTGATGGCGTCATCGTCGGCTCTGCGCTCATCAGACGCCTGCTCAACGGCGGTGGTCCGCAGACTGCTTTTGAATTTGTTCGCGAGCTGCGCAAGGGTTTGGACGCCGTTCCTGACAGCCACTTAGGAAAGTCCGGATTCTAAAAGCTTGTGCGGTAGCCGTCTGTTTAATCGCTGGCGGCTGCAGCCTTTTTTGGCGCCGTAAGTTTGAAGTATACGTCGAAGACCGGGTTAAGGGTACCGCGGAGGCTGATCCAGTAAATCCGCTGAAAGGCCGTCTTCATCAGGTGTTTAATTCGGGTAGGACGGGCCTTGATGACTGGCGCGTCGTATGAGCCTATCACGAACGTTCCGCGTCCGTCGCCTGTGTCGAAAGGGCAGCTAGTTCGACCATCGAAAGTCGCTGGATGTCCGGAGAGGAGCTGCGCGACCACTTTAGCCTGTAGATGTGCGCCAACCCCGGCTTTGGAGGTGGGCAGGTTGGAGGCATCTCCAACCACGAAAGCGTCTTCTGCCCCCTTTATTCTAAGCGTTGATTTGTCGGCGATGACGAAATGGTCCTCATCGACAGCGTCAGACGGCTCATATGTGATGTTTGCTCCTACGAATGGTGGAATGATTATTGGAAGATCGTATTCGATCTTGTCGCCCTCGATGGAAAAGATGGTTTTATTGGCCGGATCGATGCGCTCGACATCGAAGAATGTCATCACTTCGATGCCACGTTCCTCGAGCAGCGGCTCTACCACTTCGTTCATCGGTTCTGCCGAGTAAGGTCGCGGATAGGGAGTGAAATAAATTAAACGGCTGATCTCTCTCAAACCTCTTTTTCTGAGTAGTTGGTCGGTGAGTAGGACTCCTTCAAGCGGTGATGGAGGGCATTTAATGATCGGCGAACTCTGTCCAATGGCAATGGTACCGCCCCTGAAGCCATCAAGGTGGTACGAGAGTCTCTCTGCTTTTGCGAGGCTCGAGTGGTAGTCTCCGAACTCTGCATTTGTCTCTGAAAGTCCAGGGATCTGTGACGTATCTGTGTGCATGCCTGTCGCGACCACAAGGTAGTCATAAGGGAAAAGGACGCCGCTTTTAGTCGCCACGGTCTTGTTCTTCAGGTTGATGCTGGTTACCTCGTCGTGCAGCAGGTTCACATGACGAGCCAAGAGAGAGCGCTCGTCGCGAACGAATCGGGCTCTGGCGTGAGAGAAGGCGACGTATAGAAGGGCCGGCTGGAAGAGGTGTCCAAAGGATGAGCTGAGCATGGTGATCTCGAATTCGTGCCGGTCAAGGCTGTTTGCGAGAATGGTGCCGCCGCTTCCGCCACCGACTATCAAGGTCCTTTTCACCTCGGTCAGCGCTTTGTGATTCGAATGATGACCGTGATCTTCCCGCCTGCCTCGTCGACGGAGACGATCTCGTTGCCTGTCTTGGCAGCCCATGCATTCACATCCGCCTTGACGCCAGGATCGGTAGCCCAGAGTTCGATGACGTCTCCGACTTTCGAACGTCGATAGGCAATAGCCAGATCGGTGATCGGTCCCGGGCAGGAGGAGCCTCGCGAGTCGACCAAGGTGCGTCCGGAGGTTTGGTTCATGATGGCCTTCCCTTCTAGATGAAGAGCGTCTCACCGCCCTCGGCCTGATGGATAAAGGTCGCAGCGCCAACTATATTGTCTACCAGGTCGTTGAAGTCGTCTTTTGCAAGCCCCATGACTCCGCTCATCATCGAACACGCGTAGACCTTTGTTCCAAGTTCCCGGGCTTGACGCAGCATGGTATCCCAGCCTGCCACTTTGTTGGCCGCCATGCCTTTAGCGAGATCGGGAGCCATGAATGCAAATTCCGCAGACATTGGAAGATCGTGATGCGTCTTGGTGAAGCCGAGAAGAGCGAAGCCTGTGACAAAAACGTTGACCTCCATTCCCATCGCTGCGCCTGCTTGCGTGAGGACTCCCAAAGGAATGAACTTGTCGGCCGTGCCGCTAAACATGATTATGGACAATTTCCCGGATGAGACTTCTTCGACATTACTTTCCGCTATCTCAATGGTTTCGGTCATTGAGTCACCTCCCAAGGACGCTATGGAGTGGTCAGGTCCTTTTTCCTAAACCTAGTCCGTTAACGTTGTGCGGGCAAGCAGAATTTAAGGTCGCGCATCTGCTCACGAAAAGCCTCTAGAACGCTTTCCTGATTTGACGTGTCTGTCTTAAAACGCGTCAGTCAGCCGCGCTGGAATCTTTGATCGCGCGGCTTTTAGCCTTGATTGATTTGGAATACTCTGGTTGCCTAATAAATCCTGGAGTGGACAACCTTGCGCTCTTCCACCTGAAAACGATTGTGCAGGTTTTGAAAAGTCCGCTGAAGCCTCCTCGGCGGAGGGC
>JAJYVK010000051.1 GCA_021792075.1 Actinomycetes bacterium
CTTTTGAAGCTATCAATTTCTGATCTGTCCTTCGCTCGTCGCACCAAGTCTGAGATCGTTACGAACACCCCGCAATGGATATACCTGTTCACAATAATGCGGCGGCCAAAAGTATTGCACGCTTCAAACAAGTCAAGGATCTCACTGGCTAGACGTAAAAGCCCAGCCCAAACATTCCACTCCCATGGGACACCATACGTCAACTACGAATAGTGAATAGCTGCTGATTGTGGCTAAGCCCAAAAGGCCGAAAAGAAACAAAGACATAATTCGGCCGGCTGGTCTCAGCTTCCTCCGATACAGTAAAGTCGGTAGGGTGCAATCAGCGTACCAAGGAATTGGGTCTATCGGGATATGATCGAAATAATCGAGCCACTCAACACCTCGAGGCAGTTCGAGCTGAACAGGCGCGTGGCGCTATCTGACACTGATCCGTCTGGACGGCTGAGGATCGACGCATGTGCCAGATACTTGCAGGATGTGGCCGCGTTCGACGCAATCGACGCAGACATCTCCCAAATGGGCAATTGGGTCTTGCGCCAAAACAACATCCTCTTCTCTTCGCTTCCCAGCTATGGGCAAGAGGTCAGATCTAAGACCTATCTAACCGGATCTGGCCGGGCATGGGTCGAAAGAACTTCAATAATCTCCGATTTAGAATCCGGTAAAAGGCTCATAGCCGCCCGAGCTTTATGGGTGCTCACAAGCCTGACATCCGGAGCTCCAATTTCGGTGCCTGGAAGCCTCTACAAGATCTACGGACCGTTGGCACTGCAGCACAGGGTGAGCATCAGGGACGCCAAAAGGGAGATGCTGCCTGAAGCAGCTAAGCCCATGGCATGGCAGATTCGCTATTCAGACCAAGATATCTTGTCCCACCTAAACAATGCCACTTACCTCGAGGCTCTTGAGGAGGTCATCTATCGACAGGGAATAAAGCTCGACAAGTTGAGTCGGATGACATGCCAGATCGTCTATCGAGAATCAACCTCTTGGGAGGACCCTTCGGAAATCTACTTCGTCCTCTCCGAGGAAGATGGCAACAGCTGCGTGTCCGTATACTTCGCCAAGAGCAACATTGTCAGGACTAGTATCAACCTACGAGTCTTAAACTGACTTAGCCCGCCTTTCTATACCCGACCGAAGCAGCTCTCGGGCAATCTCGACATCAAGTGTTCTTGGACCCGATCCTCCTCCGGGTGTCTCCAAAATAAGCGGAATCCCTAACAAGCTAGGGTGGGAAACCAGATTTCCCAAAGCCTCGCCCCCTATCAGCCCCTCACCAAGATTCTGGTGACGATCCTTCAGCGACCCAGCTGGAACCTTGGAGTCATTGAAGTGGATGCAGCCGAGGCGTTCAATGCCAACGGTTTTCGATAACCTGTCGACGACTGCGTCAGCCTCGGCCATCGTCTGGAAGGTCACGCCAGAGGCGAACAGATGCTGGGTGTCCAAACAAATCCCCAGCCTGTCATCGGCATCAAGAGCATCGATCACTCGGGCTAACTCCTCAAAACTGGTGCCAATACTCCCTCCGGCACCAGCGGTGTTTTCGAGAAAAATCCGGCAAGGCTGTGTAGCTGAATCGAGCGCCGTTAAGAGCGACGGCTTGATTCTGCCCAAGCATGATTCCAAACCCGCCCCTTTGTGACTTCCCAAGTGGAGCACCACGCCTCGCGCATCCAACTTAGAGGCGGAACGGACATTGTCTACAAGCACACGAACAGACTTTTCAAGCAGCTCGGGGTCCGCAGAAGCCAAATTGATCAGATAGGATGCGTGTGTCACAAGCCCCCTGACACCGCTGCTTCCAGTCGTCAACTCTTGCCTGAATCTGGACGACTCCTCGTCACTCACAACTGACGATTTCCAGACTCTCGGGCTGTTGGTAAAAATCTGAATGAAGTTGGCCCCGATTGCAATGGCATTGTCGAAAGCGTTCAGCAGACCTCCAGCTATGGATACATGGCCGCCAATTAACACCTCATCCATTCTCGATTGGGAACCGGTGAAACGACCCGCTTCCACATCCCCTTTCAATATTCGCAGATAGAACTCCAGCATACGACTTGCCAACTGCCTTCTCTGAACTTCAGGATAAGAAGCTGTCTGGTATGCCCGCAAAACAATGTTCCTGTGATTTCCAAAGATACAGATCTCTCTAAGGTCAAGGCTGGACACCTAGACACCGTTCCTAGAAACCAAATAGGAGTGAGTCTTGTCCTGTGGGCAGCCCAGAACGGTTCTGAGTACCCTGGTTGCCGGCAGTGGTTCTCTGGGGCCTTTACGGTCTTGGTCGGGGATTCCCTCGAGCCTGTTCTTGCCGCCGGTTTCCTTTTCGCTGACTGGGACACACCAACCTGCCTGGTGGCTGTGGTGTGGGCTCCCCGGCCGAATCGGTAGCTCTCTCTTGCCCGTCCTCTGTCGGGTTCGAGTCACACCTGATGCGTCGGTCGAGAACTGTGTTTTGAGGCTTCCCACTCAAACGGTGGGGCCCCTAAACCGGAGCTTTCACCACCAAGGACTCTGGCGTCTCCGGTGGACCGGACTTACACCGGCTGGCTATCGTGAGCTTGTAGCTCAGTCACGTCACTTTTACCTCCTCGCCTTTAGGCGCCCGAGTTGCTGGACGCACGCGGATCGAGGATCAGACAAGAACTGACGGCACAGAGCCAGAGAAATCCTGGCTAAAAAAAGCTTTTCGCTTCCCCGGCGGCTATACCTCAGAGACTTCGACGCTCCTCGTTCAAAGACGATCAAGGAGATATTGAACCAGGATCTATGACACGGTGTCACAGATTTTCAGGATAAATGATTAAAGACAAGGCTTTATCGTCAGTTGGCTACATCCGAGAATGGGTCTTCCTCAAAGCCGGCCGACTTCCGTTGCCGGTCGGATGGAACTCCGAATTGTTTGAACCAGGAAGTCTCATCGTTTCCAACCAGCGTTAGGGCATCCATACGTGCTCTCGGCAGTTTGCAGGCAATCTTGGTAGTGTCAATACCCGCGCAGAGTTCCTGGCAGATCTGACAAGAGCCGTAGCTATCGACTGGGGGTTTGACGAGATAGCAACTGCAGCCGAAGCTAAGACTTTGCAGCCTCCAGAAGGTGGTGTTCGCACTGATCGTGACAGTCTCAATGGACTCTCGGGGATTGACAGGGAATGAGTTGGTCTGCAAGTATCAGAGATGAAGTGCGAGCAGCTCAATGGGAGCACGGTCACGCCATGCACGTGTGGTTCCGACTATCAAAGAGATTTCACTGATTGCAGAGCTGTGTGTGCAGTGTCGCCCGACCAAGAGAGGCGGTTACCTCGTGGATCCCAAAGACGAAAAGTCGGCTCAAGCCCCCAAAACGGGCAGCAAATCTGCCGCCGCTCCTTTGGCTGATACCCGCTGGAGCTCGAGCGGATCGGGTAGGCGACTAGCCGCCATTACGCGCAAGGAATTCATCCAGCTTGCCCGTGACCGAAGGACCGTAGCTTTGATGGTAGGCATGCCACTGGTATTGCTCATCATTTTCGGCTACGGCATTCGCCTCAGCGTTGGCAACATCGTTGCAGAGCTGGTCGGACATGACTCGCCGGCCATTCGCGTAGCTCTTGGCGAGCAAAACCACTTCAAAGTGCTCCCTACTGTAGCCAAGTCGGAAAGCGCCGCCCGTAAAGACCTGCTTGACGGTCGCACTTCCGTGGCAGTAATCGTGGGAGCAACCGGACTGCCTTCCTCGGTGCTTGTCGATGGAAGCAACGCTTTCGTGGCACAAAATTCACTCGACTACCTACGGTCACTCACGGGGTCCTCGGCTGTGCAGCCCGTAAACGTCCAGGTTCTGTACAACCCAACGTTACGGTCAGCTGACTTTATGGTGCCTTCTGAAGTGGGGATGATCATGCTTTGGGTCGGCACCGTCGCGACTGCCATCGGCGTAGTACGCGAGCGCGAACAGGGAACGCTCGAACAGCTTATGATGACGCCAATTCGCAAGCTTGAACTCATGTTAGGCAAGATTCTCCCCTACAGCGCACTGACGCTGGTCATCGCGGTAGTGATCACAATTCTCGGTCTTCTGCTCTTTCAGGTACCACTGCGTGGCAATCCATTAGAACTGCTGCTTTTTGCAGTACCCTACCTTGTCTCTGCACTTTCGATAGGCTTGCTCGTTTCGACTATCGCGCAGAATCAGCGCCAGGCGATGCAAACCACAACCTTCATTTTGTTGCCGCAGATTCTTCTCTCTGGAGCGCTTTTCCCGTTGGCCGCAATACCATGGGGGATTCGATGGGTGAGCCAACTTCTTCCGCTCACCTATTTCACTCCCATCTCGCGCGACATCTTCCTGAAAGGCCTTGGCTTTTCCGAACTCTGGCCTCAAGTCGCGGTACTCTGCGGGATGGCCGTGATATTCACCTCACTTGCCACAATATTTTTTAAGACCAGGCTGGACTGAGATGTCGGTCGATGTAGCAGTCGAAGCTCGGGCAATTGTCAAGTCCTTCGCCGGTATGCGCGCCTTGGACACAGTTGACGTAGAAGTCACGAAAGGAGAGCTTTGCGGGATTGTTGGTGCCGATGGTGCTGGAAAGACAACCTTGCTGCGTTGTGTCGCCGGACTGTACCGAGTCGAAAGCGGAAGCGTTCTTCCGGGTAGAGGGCGCCGGAATCAGGTGGGATTCTGCCCGCAGGGTTTTCACTTATATGCCGACCTAACCGTCGATGAGAACCTCGAGTTCTTCGGTCTGGTATATGGGCTCGAAAAGAGGACATTAGCCCAGCGAAGCGAGGAACTTCTTCGCTTTGCTGGGCTAGCCGAACACCGCAGCCGGCTTGCCGGCAACCTTTCCGGCGGGATGCAACAAAAGCTCACACTAGCGTGTTCGGTTCTACACCGACCACCGATCCTTCTTCTCGACGAACCAACTACTGGGGTAGATCCCCTATCACGCCGTGAATTCTGGCACCTCATTGAGGTCCTACATGCTGATGGCACTACCATAATGATGGCAAGCGCCTACTTTGACGAGGTGGAACGTTGCGAGCACGTGGTCTTCTTGCACGAAGGTCACGTGCTCGCCGATGGAAGCGTTGATGAGCTGACAAGTGGAAACAACAGTCTGGAGGAGGCGTTCCGCCAACTCATGTCAGAGAGCGAAGCTGGGCCGAGCAATGCCGAGGTCACAAAGTGAGCACGGTTGTGAGCACCTCGAAACTCACAAAATCTTTCGGGAAACAGATCGCCGTTGCAGATGTCAGCCTTGAGGTGAAATCTGGCGAAGTCTACGGACTCATTGGACCTAACGGTGCAGGCAAAACCACGTTGATCCGAATGTTATGCGGCCTATTTAGCCCTAGTGCCGGTGAAGGCACAGTGTTAGGTTTCAACATCTCGCTTGATAAGGCGCGGATACGCGAGCGTGTCGGATACATGTCCCAAGGGTTTGGACTCTACGGAGACCTTACCGTAGATGAGAACCTGCGTTTTTATGCCGATATCTATGGGGTGCGAGACGCGGACTACATTGCCAAGGTGCGCAGGCGTCTCGGGCTTGAGGAGGTGGCCAGCCATATTGTAGGAGGCTTGCCTACCGGGGTCCGTCAGCGTAGCGCTCTCGCAGCAGCGCTCGTACACCGTCCCCAATTGGTGGTACTCGACGAACCCACAAGTGGCGTCGACCCAATCGCCCGCGACGCCATTTGGCAGCTCGTGGGTGAGCTCGTGAGCGAGGGCCTCACCGCGTTGGTAACTACCCATGTCATGCCCGAAGCACAGCACTGCGACCGCTTGGCACTCCTCGCCGAAGGATCCCTGGTGGCAGCTGGAACACCAAACGAGCTGATAGAGCGAAGTGGCCTCAAGGTCGCCTGCATAGACGCCACTCCATGGCGTGAGGCTTTCGCGTTGATTCAAGCTAGATGGCCCGAATCAGCCTTATATGGCACTCGCATTCACATTCCTGTCTCGGGTCATGGCGCGGAGGAACAAGCCATCCGAGATGTTCTCGAAGGTCTTGAAGTGCGATCGCTCAGCTGGCAGCCACCCAGCATGGAAGACGCTTTCATTGCGCTGGTCGACGCGGCAGCACGGAATCAAAAAACCTTCTGACGTCGACGGATGGAAGCCATGGAAACACAAGGTACTGCTGCTCCGGAATTCACACCGCCGTCATCCTCGTGACCTGTACGGCGCTGATTAGAGACGGGCACATCACTTCTCACCGATACCTCTCTTGTTTGCTCTAGAACCAAGCGGTCGACTGGATCGTAGACAGCGAAAAGGGGCGACATTCACCCTCCAAATATGAAATCCAGCATTTCCCAACCGCGCTGTCGACAGAAAACAGGCTGCTTCATCTCCGTATCAGTGAGATCATCGCGCACGATCTCGCTGGTGCCACCACAATCTCTAGGGCCAACTGCAAGAAGAGGATAAAGGTGCGCTCCCCCTGGCGCAAGAAGAGCTGCCGACGCGAGCCGTTTACAAAGGGTTACGGTTGGCGGAACTCCAACGCAAGTTCTTCCTCTCACAGGTGGGGAACTGCCTCAGATATTACTTAGGAACATGAGGAAAAGGAGGCTCTTTTATGAGGGACGAGCAATGGCCCCGCGCGAACGGGCAAAAACGGCTAGCCAATCCGGCAATGGAAATGAGCCCACAAACAGCAGCTGCGAGTAGGAACCGATAAATCGAGAGGTTCACATCCGCTTTGGTGGGAACGGAAGGGTGGAAGTTCCCCACGTAACCCACAGTGCGAAAAGGTTCAGCGCAAGTCAAGTCCTGACAAAGCATTCATTGACACATGTAGAACCGATTGTGTCTCTCAGAAGATCTGCTCATTAGCTTTGCACCGGCTAAACACCTTGAACCCCAACTCCTTGGCCAGATCCAGCGTTCGGGACGCGCGTTCGGGAAAAAGTAACGTACAGACCTTAAGAGTCTTATTTCCGGTACCGCACCCGGATCGGAGGAAAATTTCGCGAACGCGTTCTACAACAACACAGAAAATAGATTTGACCGTCTATGTTGACTAAGTCTGGCTTAAACGAATTTAAACTTAAGCCACATTGATAACTAGGATTAACGGTCACTGAAGTGATCGTTGCTTCTTTCTTGAGCGTCACAACACATGTTTTTAGTCCGTGACCAAAGAAGAGAACATCCCTACTACGGCATGGAGAGTAGATGTCTTCGCGTATAGAAATTGAATTGACGAGTCAAAGGCCAGACGGGACCTGGACTTGGAGAGCAGCCGGGGCCAAGGAACCAAAGGGAACGCTCGACGGTTCAATACTATATGAAGGTGCGAAAACTGGTGACATCGTTCGCGCTGAGGTGGTATTCGAAATAGACGGAATCAATGTTGAGGCGGTCTATCCTCCCAAAGCCAAGCACACGCAGTCCAACATAATCGAGCTTTCCAGCAGGGAACCCGTCTCATACCTAACCAGAACGGTCTCAGGTAGAGAGCGCAGCCGTCCTGGGACGGAGCGCAAACCACCTAGAGGTGATAGAAGGCAGCCCCGAATCGAACAGCCCGGAGAAGCGCGCCCTTCTGGACGACAACCTCGACGGAGACCAGAAGAACCAGCAGGAAGAGGGACTCATGCGGCAGCACCTGCGGCGGCCCATGCTGCCGAAAGGCAGCAGAGACGACGAGCGGAAAAGCCAGGTCAGCCAGGCCCGGCACCCAAGCAAGCAGCTCCAAAATTCAAGAAATTAACACCTAGGAACACCTACCGCTCACAAGTTCTTCAAGAGATTGCCCCAGAGCACCTGCCCATCGCGGAACAGCTGTTGAAGGGCGGGCTTCCAGCAGTTCGCCAGGCTTTGGCAAGCCAGAACGAAAAGGCCATAGCGGAAGGTAAGCCGACTATTCCTGAGGCCACTGTGCTCGCAATAGCAGAGCCCATGCTGCCTGTCCTCAAAATTGCGACATGGAAAGATAGAGCTGAAGTCGCAATAGAGATCGCCAATGAGGCATCCCTACGAGACCTGAGGTCCGTGATCAGCGCCGCAGACCTCATTCGCCACGATGATACGACGAGAGAGATGCTCGAGAAGCTGAGGGAACTCACTGAAAAGAGAGCGGCTACGTTACATGCGGCGTGGCTCGCCGACATAAGGGAAAACCTCCAGGCAAAGCGGGTGATCCGCGCAGTGCGGCTCTCATCGAGACCGCCAGAACCGATTGCGAAACTTCCTCAAGAAATCTTGGAAGATCTCACAAATGCTTCAAACGAGATGCTTGGACCCGAGACTCCGGCGGATCGATGGGCCGCTCTTCTAGACGCACTCTCGCAGTCTCCGATCAGAAGGCAGGTTCGACCTAAAGGCCTTCCTGAAAATGCTCCACTGGAATTGATCGAACTGGCAAAGGAAAGCTCGGGGAGAATACCGGCACTTGCCCAGCTGCTCGGTATCGCGATACCCCCACCCCCACGGCCACGTAAGAGGATTGCTCCCCCTGACCAAAAAGTGGAGGGTGCCGCCAAGACTTCTGCTGATGCTCAACCGTCAGGTCCTTCGGAGACTGTAGCGGAGACGGCCCAGGAGACCTCTCACCAAGCCGTTTCGGAGACTGTAGCGGAGACGGCCCAGGAGACCTCAAGCACGAGCGACGAGTAAACAACGCTAGCTTCACCTTCACGACGCTTGCGCAATCCTCCATCACTGAGCTAAATGAGTAAAAACACGTC
>JAJYVK010000052.1 GCA_021792075.1 Actinomycetes bacterium
CCACGCGGGACGGGACCCACAAGCCTTCTATCAGCTTGTGGAGCTTGCTGAACTGGTAGGGATCGGAGTCATAGACACCGGCATAAGGCTCTCTTTCCCCAATCAGCACCCGCTTGAATCGACCGACACAGGCGCTCTCGAGAAAACTGACTGCCTTTTCTTCTTGGATGTAAAAGACATGGGGAAGGCAACCCAGAAACTCGATTCAATAAGCCGAACAGTGGTCTCTCGCATACCTTCCGACGCCGCGATTATTGACCTTGGCTTCAATGATCTGGGGCTATCGTCTTGGAGCGAGGACTACGCAGAGCTGATACCGGTCGACATTCAGGTCACGGCTGACACATCTGTCGCGCTTCCTCTCCTCCTCGAGGCATGCAAAAGAATCGTGGGAGAGGACAGCCACGAAGTAGCAGCTAGACGGCAGGCATACAAAGCTGAACTTACCGAGTTGCACAACATTACCTGGGAAAGATGGCGGAACGAGGCCAAGGCACGACGGGAGATGTCCCCTGTATCCACCTCCCGGTTCGCTTCCGAGGTATGGGAGGTGGTGCAGGACTACGACTGGGTCCTGACCGCCAACACCGTAGCACACTGGGCCAAGCGAACTTGGGACTTCGACAAGCCATACCGTCATCCCGGTGTGCATCTTGGAACTGCTACACAGATCGGCATCTCACTAGGCGTTGCTCTAGCTCACAAGGGCACCGGAAGGCTGGTCGTGGATCTTCAGCCCGATGGTGATCTGATGTTCGACGCCGGCGCCCTGTGGGTTGGCGCAAAGTACGAACTCCCTCTTTTAGTGGTGATGTTCAACAACAGGGCCTATTACAACGACTGGGAGCACCAAGAGCGTCTGGCAAAACAACGGGGGACACCGATGGAACGTGCGAACATCGGCATGGAAATCGATGGACCAGCTCCAGACTTTGCAGCCCTTGCTCGCTCGTTCAGCTGGTGGGCTGAGGGGCCGATCACTGACCCAAACCTTGTACAAGATGCAGTACGTCGCGCAGCAGAGCACGTTTCCTCTACCGGTAAGCCGGCGCTGGTGGATGTAGTCTGCCAACCTAAGTAGATCTCTACCCAGGCACCGCTATCTTGACCCACAACAGGATGGCGGTGCCATTATCTTTAGCTAAGAAAAATAGAGGCTTCTATACTCGGGCTTCAGCCGAATCCACTCCTCTTGGGTGACGGCGTAATGGACATGGTCCTCCCAAATACCGTTTATTTCGAGGAACTTCAGAGAAATACCTTCCAGGCGAAGCTTAAGCTTTTCTGGAACCCGCCGGGACGCAAAGTTCCTGGGAATTATAGAGATCTGGATCCTGTGAAGGGAGACGGTCTCGAATGCGAAGCGCAGTGCCAATGCCACCGCTTCGGGCATGTAGCCATTTCCTGCAACATCCTCGTCGATCCAATAGCCGATGTTCCCTGTCTGGCATGGTCCTCTTTGGATCGATGAAATATTGGTTTCGCCGATGAATCGGTCGGCAAGAAAGAGCCCAAACCCGTATGCAGTATCACTGATGCGCTCACGTTCAGCCGTGGCGCAGCGAGCACCGAAAAGGCGTCGGTCGTACACCTGATAATTTCCAACAGACGCTCGAGGCTCCCATTTCCTTAGCCAATCGCTGCACCGAACTCGCACCTCTCTCCAGGCCTCAAAATCGTCGACAGCAAGTGGTCTTAGGTAGACGCGCCTTCCTTCAAGCCGGTACCGCACCCAACACTCCCATTCAAACGTGCGCCTCTCCAGAATAGTCCAGTACGAACCGAGCCATAATCCAGCTGACTCAAGCAATAATATGATAAATAACCTTATTTGGACCTGTTATACGAAAGCTGGACCCTCTTTGGTGCCCCAAATTGCTCCTATGGCTACAAAGTTCTCAGAGCTAGAGCTCCTGAAGTACCCGTTCCCCGCCGAAGGTGAGAGCAATTTTCCAGCTGGGACCGTTTGCGGCCCGATCAAGGTGGATCCAATAAATGCCGAATGGGGATTGGTCGAACTCCGCCTGTCTGGAGCCGGGCCATTCTTCCTACCACAGCTAATAGTGGCATCGGATGACAAAGACGAACAGAACATAGCAATCCCTCTCACATCAGCCCCCAAACGCAGTGATGGCATCCAGGTCTTTTCCGCCCATGTGAGCAGCGAGAGACTTCAGAAAAGGCTGTATCTCATCCCGTCACTGAAAAGCTGCTCGATAAAACTGGCAAAGTTCAGGGTGGTGCCGATGACCAAAGGCCAGGTATTGAGACGATTCCTGACTAACATGACCAGATCCCCAGGGCTGGTGGTCAGCTCCATTATCAATGAAAATCTTGGGTATCGCTTTCAGTCACGACAACATCGCCTCACTTTGGCCACCGCCCTGAGATCACTCGTTGAGGTCGCGTCGCGCAACTTTCCAGATCCCAACCAGCTTCGCTTCGGCAAGGATCCGCGCTATAGCCAATGGACAAACACCAGATTCGAGACCCTAATACCGCGCCAAATGCTGCCAGACACCCGAAGCCGTTTCCCTCTCTCAGTTGCTGTCCTGGCAGCTAAGGAGGATTCAGGTGCGCTACTTTCACTGACCATGAACTCGCTTTCCTCGGCAGGGATCTCTAGCGATTCGGTCTTTTTGATCGATGGGGCTGAAACGACTCATCAAATATCGCCTCTGACAACAGTGTCAGACAAGGATTTTCAAGGCCACCTGGCTAACCTGGAACAGGAAAGATTCCTGCTGTGCCTCCGGGCGGGAGACACGGTCTCGAGAGACCTCCTGGACAGTTGCGCAGAACACAGCTCAACCGAGACAACGGAGATCCTCTACTTTGACCACGATCACCTCGGACATGAAGGAACCTACTGCGAGTTTGATTTCAAGCCTGATACCAGCCCCAACACCCTGCTCTTTCGCAACTACCTTTCAAGGGCTGCATTGGCCAGGATCTCGAAGTTGAGCTCGTTGCTCGAACAAGCACCCAAGATCCGAAGCTCTGGCATTCTGGGGCTTATCTACGGCTGTGCAATTCAAGCTTCACAGCAGAGGGAGCTAGTCATGGTGCACGTTCCAGTTCCGGCCATACATCTCAGGAAAGAATCCTCCGAGGAGCTTGCTGAGAGATCCAACAACGAGCAGACGGCGCGAACTCTTCTCCTCGAAAGCTACGCAGCAAACCTGATCATCGACTCCTCTTATTCCGTTGGAGCCACCTGGCGGTCCAGAAGCCAACCTCAAAAGAAGGTGAGCATTGTCATTCCTACCAAGAACAGGGTTGATCTGCTAAGGCCTGCGGTCGATTCGATTCTTGATATGACGCTGTATCCGAACTATGAAATCGTCATAGTCGATAACCAGAGCGACGACATGGCCACGTTGTCGTTTTTGGAAGAACTCTCCGAAAGCAGCCGAGCAAGTATCGTCACCTTTGACGAGGCGTTCAACTTCGCAAGAATTCACAACATGATCGTCCCCCATCTGAACAGTGACTACGTTCTTCTGTTGAACAACGACACCGAAGTTACCAATCCAATGTGGCTGACCAGGTTGGTTGATCTATTCGACCTCCCAAACATTGGCATAGTTGGCAATAAGCTCTTGTACCCCGACGGGACCATCCAACACGCTGGGGCAACCGGCGGACTCAAAGGGCCGATGGCCCATCACCTGGTGGGCCACAGGGAAAACGATGTGCACCCGCTGATTTCGTTTCCCAGAGATGTACTGGCAGTGACCGGGGCATGTCTATTGATCCCTACAAAGCTCTACCTGGACTGCCATGGAATGGACGAGAAGCTTGCAGTCAGCTACAATGACATGGACCTCTGTCTTTCCGTGAGAGAAACTACCGGGAAGGCCGTCGTTGTCTCAAGCTCAGGTGGGGTGATCCACAAAGAATCAAAATCCAGAGGCACAAGTTTCAGCGCGCGCGAGCAACAGCTGCTCAACATCGAAGCGGATTACTTCAACTCCAAGTGGCTTGCCCGCATAAGGCCGGACCCGTTCTACAATCCAAATCTTTCGCTTGAAAGAGATTTCGACTTGGCTTAGCCTCCCCTCGGAGGCTATACGAATAGCTTCCCTGGTAATTCATGTACTCCACCTAACCGGTCAGGGAAGCATTGATCGACTATCATCGCAATAAGCACAGGAGCCATATGGCGAAGGAATGAGGAGCCGTTCAGAATGACAAACGAAAGAGCCATCGGGTGACAATTTCATTGGCCATTAATGACCTTTTGAGTCACCGGATTTCTGAAGATGACGGCATGTACATCCCTCCCAGGAGCCGTCTTTCTCTCGTCGAAATCGATTCAATCGATAAAGATGACCATGAATTCAGGGCATGGACGGAGGTAACCTTCAAATTCGTTTCATTACGGCTCGAATATCGCGCGACACCTCAGCTGCTGTTGAATCGAGTCCCACCTGAGATCCCGACCAAAAAGCAGGCGAGAGGCAAGGAAAAAGAAGCTGTTCAGATCCACACCAAGACAGTTCTTTGTTCGGAGCTGAGAAGGGACGAGTACGTCGGTTTCATACCGCCGGGTAGGTATCGCTCCATACAACTCAGTTTTGGCGACGCCGGTGCATCTTTTTCAAAGGTCGAGACAGAGTGCAAGTCCTCAAACCGCATTGTCGCCTCCCGCAACTTTACAGCCAGTGCAGCAAAAAGAGCCATCGCCATGGTTTCTGCGCCCAACCCAGAAACCTTGCGGAAATTCAAGAAGACGGCTCGCTCCTTTGTCTCTCTTTTGAACGGGCTCAAGGACGACCTTGTCGGAGTCAAACCTCCTGAGGAGATTCCCGACGGCCCCTATGGACTTGAAGAGTACGATGTCTGGTTTGCCAAAAACTGTTCAATCGGAGCCAAAGAAGAGGTCTTTGCCAACTATTTCATATCGACCTTCTCTCAAAAACCCCTGATCTCGGTAGTGTTGGGCGTGTGCAACGCGGATCCACTATTGCTAGCTGGCACTGTTCACTCCATTCTTGACCAGCTCTACGACAACTTCGAGCTGATCGTCTGTGATGCCGGCTCAACATCCGACAGAAGCTTGACCTACCTAAATCAGCTCTGCCAGCTTGACCGCCGGATCAAAGTGATCTCAAACCGTGACCAGGGTGACATGGCAAACGCACTCAACAAGGGCATATCAGCCAGCCAAGGAGGCTATATCGTCTTTGTCGACCAGGAGGACCTTCTCAATCGAGACGCACTGTTCTGGCTGGTGGAAAAGATCAATGAATCACCAGCTTCTGAGTTAATCTACTCTGACGAGGACATCATCGATTCGGAGCAGAAGTACACCTGCCCTCGCTTCAAACCTGACTGGAATCTTCTGCTCCTAACCACCTGTAACTATATCGGACATCTCGTGATGGTGAGCAGTGCACTGGCGAGAAGCGTGATGCTTCGCAGCGAGGTGGGCAGCTCATACTACTACGATCTTCTTCTTCGAAGCGCCCTCAAGATTGACGAAAGCAGCATTGGTCATGTCCCTCGCATTCTGTACCACAGGCGACTCTCGGAAGACTCTCGCAAACTTGGGTATTCTGGGATTGAAGATAATCGTCCGACGTCTCGCAAGGCGCGGGAAGACTTCCTAAGTTCATGGAGCCCAGGCGCGGTACTGGAGAGCGACACACTCAGCCCTTTTGGACGGGTGCGCTTCCCTGTACCAGAGCCTGTGCCGGAGGTCGCGATAGTCATACCCACCCGTGATGCTCCCGAAGTTCTAGAACGGTGCGTCAACTCCCTCGTTGACTTCACCAAATATCCCAATCTCAAGATTCACATAATAGACAACCAGTCAACCGAGGCTAGAACCCTCGCATTGTTCAAAGAGCTGGAGCATCTCCACAAAGCCGAGATACATAGTTACGACAAACCATTCAACTACTCGGGAATGCACAACTGGCTGATAGGCCAGCTCGATAGCGAACTGATCTGCCTTCTCAACAACGACACCGAGATCATCGACGAGGATTGGCTCAGCGAACTCGTCTCCCTAGTTTCACTCCCGGGTTTCGCTGCAGCAGGCTCACTTCTGCTCTACCCGGACCGAACAATTCAACATGCCGGCGTCACACTTGGCATCGGAGGAATTGCAGCACACATTGGTGTGGGGGATGCACCCGATGACCCCGGCTACTGCTCAAGAAACCTGATGCCCCAAGAGCTGTCAGCGGTAACAGCGGCATGCCTGCTTATAAAGCGCGAGCTTTACGAACTCGTAGGCGGAATGAACGAAGAACGGCTTCCGGTATCGTTCAACGACGTCGATCTCTGCTTGAGACTGCGGGCCGCAAATTACAAGATCGCCTGGACCCCTCACTCCAGATTGATCCACCACGAGTCCAAGAGCAGAGGAATCGACCACGAGGATGAGTTGAAAAAACTGCGCGCAGCAGGAGAAGCGAGTTACTGTGCAACAATCTGGCGCTCAGAGATCACAAATGATCCCTACTACAATCCAAATTTTGATCTGAAGTCAGATCCATACCAGATGCTTGCGAGCCTTCCTAGAGTAGAGTTGACGCTCAAACCGTACAACAAGACCTGACTTTCAGTGCCAGATCGAGCTGCAGCTCGCAGGCCAGGGAAGATCCCACCTCAAAGAAGACCAAGTCAGCCGGTTCGCGATCCCTCAATCTCGTTGAGCGTCCACAGCCCAACAGGATCGTTGCCTCCAACCAAATGCCATGCTACGTGCGCATGAAGGCACTTGACCCCCCTTCTAGTTCCGCCAACGCCGCCATAAGGCCTAATTCCGGTGAAGTCACTGGGGATCTTCGAATCACGATAATTTCTGTACCGCTCATGTGATTCAGCTATATCTGCAGGATCGAGAGCGGCGTCGGCCTGTCTTACGCCGCCACGCGACTCCACTCTCGACACATCTTGACGCAGTTCCCTGCCCAAAAGCCAAAAAATAGTCGGCATCGGCGTGCCATCTTCCAAGATCGGTGATGTCTCCAACACTAGCGGCTCACCGCGTGGATCATAAAGACAAACCGACCAAGGTCCTTTGGGCTTTCTGCCCAGAAGCCTTTCGACAACATGTTCCTCTGTTTCGACCATTGGCAATTAGCCCTTGCGCGTGCGCATCCTGTTCTTGCGTCCGCGACGGCCAAGAAGGAAAAGTACCAAGATCAGAGCGCCAATGCCACCCGGAATCAAGCGCTTCTTCAGGGAACTCCCAGCTATGTTGAGCAGGTCGACCGGCTCAGCCTCTTTCTGGTAAATCTTGCGTGGACCATCGCTGGGAGCCTGAGCCGACAAACCATCGGCAGCTCCATGACCAGCTTGGCCCTCGACGTTGGCCCCTGTGACGGCCTCGCCTTCCACCGGGACAGGCTTGACCTCTTGCTCGATCAACTCCTCCAGAGATTGAACGAACTGGCCCATGAGCTTGGATGAGACGTCCGAAAGGACCCCGCGCCCAAACTGGGCTACTCGTCCAGTGATTGCCAAGTCTGTTGTCACCTTGACATCGGTTTGAGCACCGTTTCCGCGGAGTTCCGCTGTTACCGTGGCCGATGCGTTGCCCTGGCCTTTTGTATCCCTTCCTTCAGCCTTGAGAACCGCGCGGTGCTGCGCATGGTCCATCTCTATGAAGCTCGCCTTCCCTTTATAAGAGGCCACAATCGGCCCCACCTTCACCTTCACCGAGCCTGTATAGGTTTCACCATTGATCTCCTCAAGGGTGGCCCCTGGAAGACACGGCGCAATCTTCTCGATGTCTGTCAAGATTCTCCATGCCTTTTCAATGGGAAGTGCAACTGAAAACTCATTCAAAAGTTGTTCCACTTGATTAAATCCTCCAAGGTATCAATGTCGCGTGGATCCCCCAGGCAATCCACCTCTTCCACCAGCTCTGGGTAGGCTCTGAAGAGAGCTCTAGCCCCTTCGTCGCCTGACTCAGGCAGCAACTCCCATATCGAGCTGTCAAGTCTGACTGGATTCCTTCGTTTCCCATGATAGGTCGCAACGGCGATCGGCCGACCATGAGATTGGCCAACAGCTTTCCAGCTGCTAGCTGGAATGCCAGGCTGATCACCAAGACCAACTATGAGACTATCCACTCCCAGCCGCTTAGCGGCTTCGACGCCACACTTGAGTGAGGTCGCCATTCCATCTTTCCAATCGGGGTTGCGAACGTGGAGCACTCCCGGCGCCAGATAACGACCAACGTCCACTGCTCCGTCGACGACGATATTGAAGTCGAAACCGGCACCCATCATCGCAGCGAGCGAGACTTCGACAACCACCGAACTGCCCAACGGATGGATGAGCTTATTGACTTGACCATGGAAACGGCTTCCCTGACCACCGCAAAGAAGCAGTCCTACCTTCGACAACTCTACTCAATTCCGATCATGTATCGACCCCTGTGTCTCCCTCAACGATATTGCAGAGCGCCCCGTTCTATTCGAGATTATTTCAGCGCAGATCGATATCGCGGTCTCTTCCGGTGTCCGCGCACCGATATCAAGGCCGATGGGTCCCATGACTCGACGTTGCAAGACCTCAAAAGGAATTCCAGTTGCCAACAGCCTTTCCGTCCGCTCCTGGTGTGTCCTTCGCGAGCCCATGGCACCGATGTACCCGACTTTGCTCTGCAACGCCTTCTGAATAGCGGGAATGTCGAA